>NZ_JAFRNB010000142.1 GCF_017430385.1 Treponema sp. | reverse complement strand
ATTTTCCATCCGCGATGCAAACAAAAGGCTTATTTATCACTATGATTCAAAATGGACGAACTGGGTCTATTCTCCGTGGAAGTACAAGGACAAAATTTTCACTACAACGAGCGGTGAATTCTATGTAAAGGAAAGTACAAGTACGGACGGTTTCGATGTTTATATCTTTCACAAAGGAATTGAATCAACTCCGTGGACTATCTCGCTTTCCGTTCCAAAAGAAGATTTCAAAAAACTCTCCAAGGAACAGAAGGTTTACCACAATTTCATAATCGAAATCATCATCATTTCGCTTTCCTTGATTCTCCTGCTTGAAACCTGGGTTCACAAGATGCTCGAAAAGCACCAGATTTTATCAACCCACATCGACTCGCTGACTCACCTTTGGGTACGAAGTTATTTTGAAAAAGAAGCGAACAAACTTATCAAGCGTTATCCGAAATCAAAATTCATCCTCATAGAATGTGACATCCGGGGATTCAAATTCATCAACCAGAATTACGGCGAAAGTCAGGCAAACAAGCTCCTTTTGCTGTTCTCAAAAAGAATTTACGAGACAACGAAGCATTTTGACGGAATTTTGTGCCGTGGCTACGCAGATCACTTTTTTGTGTTCATAAAAATCAATTCCGTTCACTCCGCGATGAAGCAGTTCAAAACCAGGCTCAAAACAACAATGGAAAACTCAAAGAAAAACGAGATTCCATTCATTCCAAAATTCGGTCTTGCATTCTATCTTCCGAACAAACAGGATGATACGCCAAGCATTCAGATTTTAATCAGCCGGGCAAGTTTTGCAAAAAGCACGATTAAGGAAAACGCGCTCCAGCAATTTGCAATTTACGATGAAAAACTGCTTCAAAAATCAAAGAATGAGAATTTCATTGAAACACACATGGAAACAGCCCTCGCCGGCAAGGAATTCTTCGTAATGTATCAGCCGAAAATTGACCTTGCAACGGAAAAAGTTGTTGGTGCCGAAGCTCTTGTCCGATGGCAAAGTCCTAAACTCGGATATATGCCGCCAAATTCTTTCGTGCCACTGTTCGAGCGAAACAACTTCATCGTAAAGCTGGATTTTTATGTTTATGAGGAAGTTTTCAAATTCATAAGAAAGTGCATGGACACTGGCCAGCCGACTGTTCCAATTTCAGTGAATGTATCGCGAAATCATGACAAGCCGGACAAATTCGTCCACGCTTTTACAGGTCTTCTCAAAAAATACAGCATCACTCCGGCTCAGGTTGAAGTCGAGCTTTTGGAACGGGCGACACTGGACAAAAATCTTCTGCGTGACATTACAATCATGCTTCAGAAAGAAGGATTCAAGGTCGCAATGGATGATTTTGGTTCCGGCGAATCTTCACTGAACATGCTCTCATCAATTCCGGTCAACATCCTCAAATTTGACCGCTCATTCCTTTTTGCAAACGATGCGGTAAACGGACGGCTTGATGAAACTGCCGAAAGCTTCATTCAAACTCTTGTCGTGCTCGGCAAAAACCTTAAAAAGCAGACGATTTTCGAAGGCGTTGAGACTGAGGAGCAGCGTGACTTCCTGAGGAAAATCAAGTGCGATCAGGTTCAGGGATATTTCTACTCAAAGCCTCTCCGTGAAGATGAATTCATACAATTCTTGAAAAGACACAGGTAAGTTGAAAATTGAAAATTGAAAGTTGTAAATTGAAAAGTGGAAGTTGTACATTGGAAGTTGAATTTTTTGTATTAAAAGTGAAAGTTGTAAATTGCAAATTATTTTTTTAGTGGATAAAACTAAACTAAAGTGTTATTCTATTAAAAAGGAATTTATATGAAACCAACATTACTTGTACTTGCGGCTGGAATGGGTAGCCGATATGGTGGAGTTAAACAGATTGACTCCGTAGGAAAAAATGATGAATGTCTTTTGGACTTTGCGGCTTATGATGCAAAAAAATGCGGATTTGGAAAAATCGTTTATATTATCAGAAAAGATATTGAAAAAGACTTCCGCGAACGGCTTTTTGACCGGGTTGCACGAAACTTTGACGCAGAATATGTTTTCCAGACTCCAACAGCACTTTTAACCGAAGAAGAACAGAAACAGGCTGCAGAACGGGCAAAGCCGTGGGGCACAATTCATGCCGTTCTTTGCGCAAAGCAGGCAATCAACGAGCCTTTTGCAGTAATCAATGCCGATGACTATTATGGCCGCGATGCATTCGACACATTGGGAAAATATCTTTCTTCTATTAATAACGACTGCACTGAGCACGCAATGGTCGGCTATGTCCTCGGAAACACAATGAGCCGTAACGGTTCTGTAAGCCGTGGTGTTGCCCAGACTGAGGGCGGCTACCTCAAATCAATCGTTGAAAACACAAAAATCTATTACACAGGCGAGCATTTTGAAGGAAACGAAATCATTTCCGAGCTTGACGGCAAAAAAATCTCACTGACAGGAAAAGAAACTGTCAGCATGAATCTTTTTGGCTTCTCACCAAAAGCATTCGAGGGATTCGAAGAATATTGGGCAAATTTCAAGAAAACAAGCCTTGGATTGCCAAAAGCCGAAGCTCTTCTGCCAGTTGCGGCAAGCGACATTATCAAAAACGGTGAGGGCAGAATTAAAGTTTTCACAAGCGATGAAAGCTGGTTCGGCATGACTTACCCGGAAGACAAAGAAGTCGTAAAAGCCGAAATCGCAAAGAAAATAGCTTCAGGATATTACCCTGAAAAATTATGGGAGAAATAATAAACATAGAAACCACAGATGTCACAGATGAACACAGATTATAAGTTTGAGATACGATGATATTTCAGATTTAATTTGGCGACTCCCGTATAACAAATACCTAATCTGTGTAATTTGTGTAATCTGTGGTTAATTTTTTGGAGTTTCTATGCTAAGACTAAATCCTATTCGTTCGGAAAAGGTTTGGGGGTATGAGGATTGGATTGCTTCTACCCATGCAGATGGATGTCAGGAAGATTTTAAGAAGATTGCGGGGGATTATCCGCTTCTTGTAAAAGTGATTCAGGCAAATGATACGCTTTCAGTTCAGGTTCATCCTGATGACGATGATGCAAAACGGCTCGAAGGCGAACATGAGCGAGGAAAGACTGAGTGCTGGTATGTGCTCAACGCGGAGCCGGGTGCAAGCTTGGTCTACGGCCTCAAAGGAAATCCTTCAAAGGAAGAACTTCGCGAATCAATCAAAACAAATACTCTCGAAAATCATCTCGACCGTGTTGAAGTCAAAAAAGGCGACTTTATTTTCATTCCGTCGGGAACGGTTCACGCGATTGGTGGCGGTTTGAGGCTTTTGGAAGTCCAGCAGAGCTGCAATATCACTTACCGTCTCTACGACTGGGGCCGTCCTCGAGAAGTCCACATCGAAAAGGGCGTTGAGGTCATCAAAAACGAAAAAAGACAGAAGATTGCTCCGCTCGGCGAAGAATTTGAGTGCAAGTATTTCGCCCTCAAAAAAGAGCCATTAAAAGGCGGATATTCTTTCTTGGTTTCTCCTTCTTCAAAATTGCCAGAACTTGTCTTTATCTCAGAAGGTGAAGGAACAATCCGAGCAACAGCAAAAGACGGCTCAAAAACAGAAGAATCTTTTAAAGCCGAAGAAATCTTTGCTTTGCTTCCCGGTGAAAAAATCACGCTCGAAGGAAAAGGCGAAGTGATTCGGATAATGAGCAATTAGCAATGAGCAATTAGTAATTATACAGGACATTGCTTCGCTCGTCCTTACCTGTTACTGCACGCAAATGCTTGATTATCACAAAAATGCCCGCGCGGGATAGTAGTGGCGGCGAAGCCGTTCCCCAACATTTAAGTTGGGGAATGAAGCGACTAGCGGAACCACGAATAGCCCGTAGCCCGAAGATTCGCGCCATAAAAATTTTCCACTTTCAACCTTCCGTTTTCCTTTTTCATTTTTCCGTTGTATATTTATTGATTTTTTATTAAAATAGTCTCACTTTTACCTAAGAAAACGAGGTTTAAAAATGGTTAAATTGCGCGGTGCCTTTACGGCTATGATCACACCGATGAACAAAGACGGCTCGGTGGATTACGAAGGTTTCAGAGCAAATGTAAAGTTCCAGTTGGAGCAGGGCATTGACGGTCTTGTTCCGCTCGGAACTACAGCTGAAACTCCCACATTGGACGAGACTCCAGGCTCAGAAGAAGACAAACTCATTGAGATTGTCATGGAAGAAGTCAAATCATTCGAGAAAAAATCTGGCAAAAAAATTCCAGTCGTTCTCGGAGCGGGAAGCAACAACACTAAAGATGCAGTCAAATACTGCGAGCGCGCAAAAAAAGCTGGGGCAGACGCAGCACTGGTCGTCACTCCATACTACAACAAACCATCAAAAGAAGGCATTTTCCGCCACTTCGAGGAAGTATCAAAGGTAGGAATTCCTATCGTTGTTTACAATATTCAGGGTCGAACAGGCACTAACATCACAACCGACACTTTGGCTCGAATCGCCGAATTGCCGAACATCGTTGGTGTCAAGGAAGCAAGCGGCAACATCAATCAGATGATGGACGTTATCGCACAGATTAAGTCAAAGAAGCCAGATTTTGCCGTTTTGAGCGGTGATGACGGTCTCACTTTGCCATTGATTGCAATGGGCGGCGACGGAATCATTTCCGTAGTTTCAAACCTCGCTCCAGCAATCGTCACAGAGATGGCAAACAAAGCTTTGGACGGAGATCTTGAGGGCGCAAGAAAGATTCACTACCGCCTCATGCCGTTCTTCAAGGCAGCATTCGTTGACGGAAACCCGACATCAATCAAATACGCAATGAACTTCAAAGGAATGGCAGCAGGTCCATGCCGATTGCCATTAGTTGATGTAACAGACGAAGCAAAAAAAATCATCGAAAAAGCACTCAAAGAGTGTAATTTGTAATATAAAAACCACAGATTACACAGATGGCACAGATTTTGAATTTCTTAATTGAAAATCCTTCGTAATAATAAGAAAGATTTTCGTATGACAAAGACTTTAATCCGTGTAATCTGTGTTAATCTGTGGTTCAAATTCTAGGAGAAATTATTATGGCAGATAAGATTTGTGTTGGTGTTTTGGGCGCAACTGGTATGGTTGGCCAGAGATATATTAAGTTGTTGGAAGATCATCCTTGGTTCAAGGTAACTTATGTTGCGGCTTCTCCACGCTCAGCTGGAAAGGCTTATAAAGATGCTGTCGCTAACCGATGGCTCATCGGTGCAAACATTCCTTGCGATGTAAAAGATTTGATCGTTCAGGACGCAAATGACCCGAAAGCAGCTCTCGGCAAGTGTCGTTTCGTTTTCTCAGCTCTCGAAATGGGTAAAGAGGAAATCAAAGCTTTGGAATCAGCTTATGCAGAAGAAGGAATCCCGGTCGTTTCTAATGCAAGTGCAAACCGCTGGACTGAGGATGTTCCGATGCTCATCCCGGAAATCAACTACTCTCACCTCGATGTAATCGCCGAGCAGAAAAAGCATCACGGATGGGACAAGGGCTTTGTTGCCGTTAAGCCAAACTGCTCTTTGCAGACTTACATGATGCCGCTCTACGCTTTGCAGCAGGCAGGCTACCCAGTTAAGCGCATGATTGTAACAACTTTGCAGGCTGTCTCAGGAGCTGGATACCCAGGCGTTCCTTCATTCGACATGATTGATAACATCGTTCCATACATTGGCGGTGAGGAAGAAAAAACAGAAAAAGAATGCTTGAAGATTTTGGGTTCTGTAAAAGACGGAAAGATTGAGAATGCTCAAGGCCCAATCGTTTCTTCAACTTGTACTCGTGTTCCTGTAATTGACGGACACACGGCAAGCGTAAACCTTGAGTTCGATTTGCCGGAAGACAAAAAGCCGAGCCTTGAGGAAGTTCTTCGTGTATGGCGAGAATTCACTTCTTTGCCGCAGGAACTCAAGTTGCCTAGCGCACCAGAGCACCCGATTGTTTACCGCGAAGAAGAGAACCGCCCGCAGCCAAACCGTGACCGCGACACAGAAAAAGGCATGGCATGTGTTCTTGGCCGCTTGCGCAAGTGCAATGTGTTCGACATCAAGTTCGTAGCATTGAGCCACAACACAAAACGTGGTGCCGCTCTCGGCGGTATTCTCAATGCAGAGCTGCTCAAAGCAAAAGGATTTTTTGACTAAATTTTAAATTCCTCACAGAGTTCACAGAGCTCACAGAGAGTAGTTAGAATGACAAAAAATAAACCTCAGTCTCATTGTCTGACAGAAAATGAGACTGAGGTTTTGTATTTT
>NZ_JAFRNB010000141.1 GCF_017430385.1 Treponema sp. | reverse complement strand
ATTCTTCAGCAACTGGTTCTGTCAGCATAAAAGTTAATCTTCCATCTTCTTCAACTGTCTCAAAAGTTGCGGTAAAAGTCGTGAATTTGACTGACACTTCAAGTTCAGTCGATTCAAAAGAACTTACTCCTGATGAATCCGAAACTTCAAAATCTGTCACTTATACAAACGCAAGCCTTCCGACCGGCAACTACATCATTTATTTCACGCTTTCCGGGGACGGAATTGAAGAGACTGTGATTCCTGAGCTTGTGGTTGTAGCAACCGGTCAGCAGAGTTCAAATGCAGACAGCCCGATTGAAGTCAGCGAAGACCAGGTAAACACGAATATCATTTATGTTTCTTCTTCAGGAACGACTTCCGGCGTTGGCACGAAATCAAATCCTTTTAACACGGTCGAAAAAGCACTGACCCTCATAAATTCAAAGAACAAAACGGAGAAGGACTGGGCAATCTGCATAAGCGGCTCCATAGCATGCTCAGATACTCTTACAGTTCCTTCAACTTTAAAAGCAAAATCTCTTGTAATCTTTGGCACGACAGACACTAGTACAGACTGCCTTGTCGGAAACGGTTCGCAGACAACTTTAGCCCTGGAAAATGAAATACCTGTGACAATCAGCCACCTTTGTATTACTAAAGGTGGGATGGGTGGAATTATTGTAAAAGGAAGCGGAAAGGTTGATATTGTCGGTTCGGCAGTAACAGGGTGTGAGCAAAGTGGAATCAGGATAGCGTCTTTTTCTTCTTCTGATGTTGAAATAAAGGAATCCATAATCGGTGGCGACGGTAGTGACGGAAACAAAGGTGTAAGTGGCGGTGGAATTTCCAAAGAAGGAAGCGGAACCCTAACAATAACTGACTCAACGATAAAAGGAAATAAGTCAACTAGTGATCTTATAGGTTCTGGCGGTGGTGGTGGCATCTACTTAGAAGATGGAATTCTTATTCTTGGGGACAAAGCAAACATAATCGAAAATTCTGCAAAACTGAACGGCGGCGGAATTCTTGTAAAAGGTGGAACCGTCAAAATCAAAGGCAAAGTCACCGTCCAGGACAACACAAAAGCAAGCGGAACTACATCGGTCGCAAACAATGTCTATCTTTCTTCGTCTAAAGTTCTGACACTTGCGGACGCTCTAAGTGATACAAGCAGAATTGGATTTACAACAGCCGTAACTCCAACTAAAACATCTCCTGTAGTACTTACCAGCGGATTGGCGACTTATAGCTCAAGTCTGGATGTCACAAGTGTTTTCCACAGTGACACAGAAGAATATGAAGTACAAAAAAATGCATCCGGCCAGGCAATTTTAACTCCTGCTGAACCCATGGCATCGGTTGACGGAACATTCTATTACAGCCGGGAAAGTGCGGTAAATGCAATCAAGAGTGCAAGCGGTGATATCGATGTCGTGCTATGTAAAGGTGCTACGGCGGATGATTTGGGAAGATCTATAACTACAGGAACAATTGCAGAAGCTATAAAATCAACATCAGCAAGCAGTGTTAAATTCTCTGTGGCGGAAGGTATCACGCTTTCCATTACTGACTCGAACAGTTATAGGCTGTTTGACGGCTGCACAAAACTTCTTTCTGCAGATTTGAGAGGTTTTGAGACTTCAGAAATAACCAGTATGTACCACATGTTTATGGAGTGCTCAATGCTTAAGACAGTTAATCTGTCAAGTTTTGACACATCAAAAGTAACAAACATGGGCAATCTGTTTGAGTCATGTCGGGAACTTAAAGTCCTTGATTTGAGAAGTTTTGAAACGTCTGCGCTGGAAAACGCCAGCTATATGTTTTCTCGTTGTATTGGACTTACTACCATTCTCGTCTCAGATAAATTTGTTACAAGTTCAGTGACTAATTCAACAGAAATGTTCACCATGAATCAGTACCTCGTTGGTGGAAAAGGAACCAAATTTCGCATAGGTACAAATTACGCTGCTGATTACGCCCGGATTGACGGTGGAGAAAGTAATCCAGGTTTCTTTACAGGCGATGTTATTTTTATGCCGGAAACAAATTTTGATGGAAGTGAGGCAATCACAGGCTCTGAAATATTCATTTCCGGAAGAAATCTTACTATACCGGCTCTTCTGGCCAGCGACCATGAATTGACTCAGGAAGAATATGAGAAATACTGTAAATACGGAAAAGGCTCAACGGATGTCAATACGCCTCCGAACAGTAACTACAGTACTGGCTCTGCAAATCCTGTCTATCCGGCTTACGGAATAAATATTTATGATATGCTCGTATATTGTAATTTGCGAAGTATGGCAGAGGGTCTCACACCTGTTTATTCAATCGGTGGAAAGACGAACCCTGCACAATGGACTGGAATAGTCTCGGATTCAAGTTCAAAATACTGCGGCCCGTCTGCTGTTGATTCTACCTGGGATGGGGCAAGCTTCAATACGAATGCAAACGGCTGGCGGCTCCCGACCGAAGCAGAATGGGAATTCCTTGCGCGCGGAGGTAATCTTACGAACACAAACCGATATATCTATAGCGGAAGCAACACAGCAAGTGAAGTTGGATGGTATTCTGTGGGAGATGCTGACCAGGACAAGCCGAGGGCAATCAAACAAAAAACACCTAATGCGCTCGGACTTTATGACATGAGTGGTAATGTCTTTGAAATTTGTTGGGACTGGAGCGGAACTGTAACAGCAACAACCCCAGCCACAGGCAATGGCTCAGGAACTGAGCATATCGTCCGTGGCGGTGGATGTACTTACTCTGCCGGAACTGCTAAGGTAGCGGATCGAAGCGTAAAAAATACACCAGAAATGCGCTGGGCAAACTGTGGTGCACGAATCGTTCGAAATGCTCAGTAATTGACCAGATCAAATGCTTCGAAAATCTCAAAATCAGCGGGATTTGCGGTAAAAATTTGGGTGACACAGGATTCCAGAAAGGCTGCAGCTATATGCGTGTCCTGAATGCGCTTGCGGCCAAGTTTGTACATTGACATCCAGAGCTGGGAGCGTTTGAGTGATGTTTCACTTGGATAAATGATTTTTATGCGTTCCTGGTCGATCCAAAACCAGCATCGCTCTAAGGCTTGTTCCATTGTAAGCGGTGAATTGAACCTTTTTGAATCCGTAACAACATGCTGGAATTCCAAGAAAGATTGATAATAAATAGCCAGCATGGAATTTTTTTGTGACCGCCATTTTTCAAAAAGCTGTAAGGCTCCTTCATGGCGTGGCGAATCTGTTATTTCCAAATCAATGAGCCATGTTGTATCAACACCAGTCAAAATTTAGCCCCCGAATCTAGTAATTCACTCTGATAATCTTTTGAAAGCCAGTCAGAAGCACCAGCTTTAAGCCCGCCGAGTGAAACTGGACTCCATGAATCAAGGGACGCACCTGATTGGGAATGATTTTCGAGATATTCATCCATCGCATCACGGACAAGTTCGGCAGCCTTACGGTTTTGCCGTGCAGCCATCTGCTGAAACATGAGATATTTGAGTTCCTGAAAATAAATAGTGACTGGTTTCATTAGTGCTTGTGCCATATTAATATTGTATGTATGTTATATATATATGTCAAGAAATACTTTTGTACATAAAAAAACTGCCCGTGCATGGGCAGCTTTTTTCTGAGTGATTATTCAGTTATTTCTTCAATCTTGAAGTATTCGATTTTGTAATTTCCCTTTGCTACTGAGCAATTCCCCTGAATTCTGCGATTGACTTGAATCCTTTTGACTTCATATAGAGCTTCAATCCTTCGACAATCTGAATCATTGCGTTTGGATTCGAGAATGTTGCCGTTCCAACCTGAATTGCAGCTGCTCCAGCCATGAGGAATTCAACAGCATCCTGCCATGTTGAAATTCCGCCCAGACCCACTACCGGGATTCGCTCTGATTCCGGCAATTTGTTCATTGCCTGAACGACATCGTAGACCATGCGAAGCGCGATTGGCTTTACTGCAGGGCCGCTGAATCCGGCACGAATATTGTCAAAGACTGGTCGGCCTGTGTTCAAATCAATAGACATAGCCTGGAATGTGTTCACAAGGCTCAGGGCATCGGCACCCGCCTCACGCACGGCCATTGCGATTCCGATTAAATCTGGCGCGTTCGGCGTGAGTTTTACCATGAGAGGCTTTTTTGTTGCTTCTCGAACAGCTTTTGTAACGCTTGCAGCAGTTTCCGGAGCCATGCCGAATCCCATCCCGCCGGCCTTAACGTTCGGGCAGCTGATGTTAAGCTCAATCATTGGCACGTCGGTCTGGTCGAGGAGTTTTGCGCCCTCAACGTAAGTTTCTAAAGAAGAGCCTGAAAGATTTGCGATTGTAACAGGTTTGAGAGCGAGCATTCCCGGAAGCTCATGCTTGATAAAATGCTCGATTCCTGGATTTTCCAAGCCGATTGAGTTTATTAAGCCTGATGGAGTTTCGACCAAGCGGGTTCCTGTGTTGCCCGGCCGAGCCTGCAATGTGAGGCCTTTCGAGCAGATTCCGCCCAGTTTGTTCACATCAAAAATGCTTGAATATTCCGAGCCGTAGCCGAATGTGCCGCTTGCCGCAATCACAGGATTTTCAAATTTAACGCCCGCAACTTCAACAGAAAGGTCTGGATCAAAATCAGAATCAGGTTTTTCCGTTCCAAAAATCGGCTTGAATTTTGGTTTTTCAAACTGCAAAATCTCGCCACGGAAAACAGGGCCGTCTTTACAGCAGCGTTTATTTCCTTCGCTAGTAGTGATTGTACAACCCAAGCAAGCACCGACACCACAAGCCATGCGGTTTTCCATGCTAAGATATGCCTGAACTCCTGCCTCAGCACAGATTTTCTGCAAATAAGCAAGCATCGGAGTAGGTCCACAGGCGTAAACGACAGTGTAGCCTTTTTTTTTGAGAGTTTCGGCCGTGAGTGCCGTCGGAAGCATACCTTTGATACCAGCAGAGCCGTCATCGGTTGTAATTGTCAGCTCATTAGCAGCAACATAATCCAAACCGTAAGAGCCGCTTTTGAAACACGCAAAGAAATCATAAGATTTCGCCGGCAAACCTGATGCAAAACCAGCTACAGGAGCAACACCGATTCCGCCTCCGACGATACAGATTTTATCGTCAGTTTTTGGCTGCAGGAAAGTGTTTCCGAGAGGGCCAATCAATTCAACTTCGTCATTTTTTTCGAGAAAACAAAGCTCTTCCGTGCCTTTTCCCTTTTTTAAAATCAGGAATTCGAGGTATGCAGCCTCGCCAGCCTTCCGAGCCATATAAATGCTGATTGGTCGGCCGAGCAGAACCCCGGATTTTGCAGAGCGCAAGAGATAAAACTGGCCCGCTGCAGGAACAGGAACATCTGTTGAACCGGTCGAAAGATCAACAAGCATCAAAAGCTTGAGATTCCAAACGCTTCCAAAAGGAGCCGCTCCCTGCTCAACATCGCAGTAAGTTACAACGCCTTTGCCAAAAACCGGTAACGGTTCGCCTTTACAATCAGTCACTTTATTCATTTTACAATCCAAGTTGTTTTTTTGCATTCAATAAGTCTGCCGTTGAATAACGACAGGCTTTTCCTGCTGCATCTGCAATATCTTTAAGGCAGAGTGTGCCGGCCTCGCGAGCTTCGGCAAGAGACTCGTCCTTTTTCCATGCGCACAAAATGCCGCGGCTAGAATTTACAGTGCCGCCAGCCTTGTCGAGCAATGTAGCGGCGATTCGGGCAGCACCGCCCTGTGCGCCATAGCCAGGAATAAGGAAGAAAATGTCAGGATATGCGTCACGCAAAGCACGGGCATCGCTTTCTTCTGTGCAGCCGACAACGGCTCCGACAGGAGAACATTTCTGCTCCGGGTAAAGAGCTTTAAATTCAGCAGAAATTCGCTCCAATTCGCCGCCAGTTTTGTCGAGTACTCGACCACCGGCCTTTAATTCCTGCTGCTCAATATCGATCATGCCAGGATTTGATGTGCGCAAGAGCACGAAAATGCCCTTTCCGCCGGCCTCGCCATTCGGTTTGCAATATTCGGTGAATGGTTTGAGTGTGTCAAAGCCCATGTATGGATTGATTGTGATGATGTCAGTTTCGAAATCTGAGCCTGCTCCGAAGTGGGCGCGCGCATAAGCCTTTGCTGTGTCTGCGATGTCACCGCGCTTGATGTCGCTGATTGCAATGAAACCAGCTTCGTGAACAGCCTTTATCGTCTCGATGTAAGCCTTCAAGCCCTCGATTCCCATCGCCTCATAGTAAGCAATCTGAATCTTGAAACAGCAGGCAGATTTATCGGCAGCCACGCGCTTGATGATTTCCTTGTTGTAAGCTACAACTGCCTCAACCGGCGAATCAAAAGCCTTCAAAACCGACTCCGGCAAATAAGAAGGATCTGTGTCCAAGCCAACGCAAAGCGGTCCGTTTTTCAAAGCCGCTTCCTGTAATTGTTCCATTATGTGTTTCATTTTTTAATTCCTAGAGTCCGCGTGCCCACGGATATGTACTCAAATATGGGTCTGGTTTGACTGCTGATGGCGTTGCCCAAACTTCGTCAATCAAGCCCTTATCGTTAATTTTACCGATTCGCACCTGTTTATACAAATGCTGGTTGCCGCCGTCAATCGTGACAGTACCTTCTGGAGCCGTGAAACTGAGGCCTTTTGATGCCACCCGAACAGCCTCAACATCAAAACTTCCCGCCTTTTCACAAGCCGCCGCCCACATGTAAACAGCTATGTACGCCGCTTCGATTGGGTCGCCCGTCATCCGGTCATCGCCGTACTTTTCCTTGTAATCCGAGACGAATTTTTCATTGCGCGGAGTCTGGGTCGTCTCGTAGTAATTCCATGAAACTAAGTGACCTGTAAGATTATCCAAATCCATTTTTGCGACTTCTTCCTCTGCGATTGAAAAACTCATGACCGGAATTACTTTTGAAGTAATTCCAGCCCTTGCGAGAGAAGCGAAAAATGCAACATTTGAGTCGCCGTTGAGCGTATTGAGAATCACATTTGGCTTTGCCTTTTGAATTTTTGCAATGATGTCGCTGAAATCCGAATAGCCAAGAGGAACATATTCTTCGCCGGCACATTCACCGCCAAGCTGGGCAAGCTGCGCCTTGATGATTTTGTTGGCTGTCTGTGGGAAAACATAGTCGCTTCCAACAAGGAACATTTTTTTGCCAAAATTTTCGGCACAATAGTCAACCGCAGGAACAATCTGCTGGTTTGGAGAAGCTCCCATATACATGATGTTTGGGCTTGCTTCCATTCCTTCATATTGAACCGGGTACCACAAAAGATTATAGAATTCCTCAACAACAGGCTTCACGGCCTTTCGAGACGCAGAAGTCCAGCATCCAAAAACAGTGACGACTTTTTCATTCTGAATCAGTCTTCGGGCTTCCGCAGAAAAAACCTGAGGATCGCTTGCACCGTCTGCCTGAACAGCAACAATTTGCTTTCCGAGAACCCCGCCAGCTCCATTGATTTCTGAGATTGCAAGCAATTCGGCATCACGGACGGAAGTTTCTGAAATTGACATTGTTCCTGAAAGCGAATGTAATAATCCGACCTTTACTGTCTCATCCTTTTTTTCTTTACAGGAAGCGAACAGAAGCGCAGAAATTGCGATTCCGACCAGTCCCATTTTTAATTTTTTCATCACTATCTCCTATTTCAACACTTCGTAAGTAATCATTTTACCTTTGCCCTTGATTTCACATTCCATCGGCTCGGTAAACTTGATGTCCGAATCCTTTAGATGCTCAAAAACAGTCTGGCTCACGCGAATATTTCCCGGATTACAAGCAGTTTCCATTCGGCTGGCCACATTCACAGTATTTCCCCAGACATCATACACGAATTTTGTTTTTCCGATAACACCTGCCGTGACAGGCCCTGAGTTAAGCCCGATTCGCATATTGAATTGAATCTTACCACATCTGTTATAATCTTCCAAATCCTCGTACATTCCTTTTGCGAATTCTACCATTATATACGCATGGTTTTCGTTCGGACTTGGAACACCGCAGGCCGCCATGTACGCATCCCCGATTGTCTTGATTTTTTCTACGCCCATTCTCTTAGCCCGTTCGTCAAAACGAGTGAACAAATCATTTAGAGCCGTGACAATCTCGCTCGCAGTATGATTGCTTGAAACTTTCGTGAAGCTGACAATATCAGAGAAAAGAAGGGTAACATCACTGAAGGCTTCAGCGACTGAATGAACTTCATCCTTAAGCTCGTCCGCGATTTTATCAGGAAGAATTGCTCGGAGAAGCTGATCAGACTTGTCTTTTTCGGCAGCAAGTTCTCGTGTGCGAACCTGAACCATTCCTTCAAGACGGATATTTTCAAGCTTGATTTTGCGCTGCTTGAAATAAAAGACCGCAACAACCAAATCAATCAAAATAAATACCATGATAACCCAGAAAACCGGCATCTGATAGAAATACGGTTTTTGGACAAAAAGCATTGCCCCTGCTTCTTCGGAAGGAACTCCCTCTCCGTTTACCGCCATGACAAGGAATGTATGCCGCCCAGGACTTATGTTCGTGTAGGAAACAACTCGGCTCTTTCCAGGAGGACTGAATTTCTCTTCAAAATTTGTGAGCTGATGCTGGAACTGGATTCGCTCAGGCGCATCGAAACTAAGACCTGTGAATTTGATGTCAACGCGCTTTGTTCCCGGTTTCAAGATGAATTCCTGAGACTTTGTTCTAAAATCATATTTGTTGTTGTCAATCGTAACGCTTTCAATATGAACCAATGGAAGCACTGGATTTTCCCGGACTTTAATCGGATCGAAGACTGAAAATCCATCAACCATAGTGAACCAGAGTCGGCCATGAGAATCACAAATACTCAATGCCGTGGAAGTCGTGCCGTCAGAATCGAGGCCGTCATTCCGCGAATAGTATTGAAGTGACACGGCTTTCTCACCGCTTTGCGCAGCCTGAAGAAGCTCGTCTTTATTAACCGTAGCAATTCCGTAGCTGCTCGTAATCCACATTTCGCTTGAAGTGTCTGGAATGACCTGAAAAACCGAATCCGTGCCAAGCCCGTTATCGGAATTCATGTTCTCAAAATGACTTGGCTTTGTCTGCACTGAATCGAAAGGCTTGCAATAGCTGATTCCGCTTCCTGTACAAATCCAGTAAGCTCCTTCCCTGTCCTGACTGATTTTGAAAATTACATTGCCGATTAATCCGTCTTCTGAAGTAATGTGAGATATTATTTCCTCGTTTTTCATGAGGTAGATTCCGCCGCCGTCTGTTCCAATCCAGACAACGCTGTTTGTGTCCTTGTAAATCCACATCACATATTCGTTTTCAAGACCGTCAGCCTGCTTGAAATTCTTAATCGATTCATCAGAATGAATTATGCTGAGACCCGTCGTTGTTCCCACATAATATTCACCAGGAGCAGTCTCAATTGCAAGGCGGACTTTGTTTCCCGCAAGACCGTCATCCGTTGACCATGTTCTGATTTTTGAAGTACGCGGATTATAAAGAAAGAGGCCGGGCTTTGTATAACATGCCGCCAGAATCTCATTTTTTAAAGTAACGCCGACATGCCTGATTCGCAGACCTTTTGTGGATTCCGTGAATTTATTGTTGATTTCTTTTTCGCCGACATAACATCTTACGCCTTTGTCAGTGGCAATCCACATTCGCCCGACTTCATCCTCAGCGATTGCGTTCACAGTAGTATCAAGCTTTGTAAAATTGAATTTGCCGTGCGTGAGCTTTCCGATGCCGTTCCTGTCGCTTGCAAACCAGATGTTGCCTTCCCGGTCGCGGATAATCCTGTTGATTTTTGCGGCAGACAAATCCTTGTCGTGAGATTCCTCGAAAACACCTTTGTGGAAAGAAACGACTCCATGCTCAGTTCCAAAAAGAATCGTGCCGTCCTGAGCGACATACATTGACCAAGTGGGGATATTATCAAGAATTGTATTTGTCCTAATTTTTTTGAAATCACCGTTTTCCAGGCAGACGATGCCGCTGTCTCCCATGCAAATCCAGAAAGTTCCGCTCAAATCCTGAATAATCGAAGTCGCAAAGTAGCTGCCGAAGTATTTATCAACCTGCGGAATTGTATGGAAAAGGCCGTCCGAATAAAGGAAAAGGCCGTTTTCGTTGGAAGTGATGAGCCAGACCCTGCCAGCCGTGTCGCAATAAAGCTCAACAGCTATAATTCCTTTTGAAACCGTACCGGCCTGAAATTGCGGCGTAATCAAATGCCCCTTTGGTGTCAAAAAAACAACGCCCGCCGCCGTTCCAATCCAGATATTGCCCATCCTGTCCTCGCAAAGCGCGCGAACCGAATTGTTCGGAAGTCCGTTCTGCGTGGTGTAAACCTTGCATGTTCCGTCCGGCATAATCTTGTGAACGCCCTCATCATTTGAGCCGAGCCAAAGATTGCCGTTCGTATCCTCAATTATTGCCCTCACCGAAGAAAATTTGTAGTCATTTCCGCGTGCCCTGCGAATCGTATTGAATTCAATACCGTCAAAGCGAACCAGGCCTTCGTAAGTTCCGATATTGATGTAGCCGTCTTTTGTCTGGAGAATATCAGTGGCCATAGTTCCGGCCAGACCGCCAAAAGAAGTCCAGGTCTGGTAAACATAATTGTCAAGAAAGGTCTTTTGTGCAAAACTACCGCTAAGTGAGAAAAAAATCAGCAGCAAGAAAAAAAACTTTTTCATTCTTTAATTATAAAACTGAATTTCTTAAAGTACAATGAAAATTTTGCAAAGAAAATTCCATTGCGAATCGTTTGATTTTTTCCGATAATAGAATTATGTCTACTAGAAAAGTCGTTTTTTATACATTAGCATTTTTTCTGTTCGTTCTGATTGTGCCTCAGCTTTGCGCCCAAAATGACACCTCAATGTCACCAAGCGAATCCGCAATCGCACGCAAAAAACTTGTCGATTATTCAAAGCAATTCGTCGGAAAACCTTATGTCTCAGGAGGAATCGGGCCAAATTCTTTTGACTGCTCAGGCCTCATTTTTACAGTTTCTCGGGAATCAATCGGAGTCCAGCTGCCGCGCACAACAAAGGCAATCTATAATTTCTGTGAGGATATAAAAGACAATGAGCGAGAGGCCGGGGATTTAGTTTTCTTCAAGACAACATCCAGCGGCGAAATCTCACATGTCGGCCTATACATCGGCTCAAACCAGTTCATCCATGCCGTAAGCGACGGCCCGAACACAGGAGTCATAGTCTCTTCACTCAAAGAATCTTACTGGAAATCACATTACATCTGCACAAGGCGTTATCTTCCGTCATCAAATTCCGAGCTGCTCGCAGATTCTTCTCCCAAAAAAGCCAGCTCATCATCAGAAGCAGGAAGCAATTCTTCTTCAAACCGCTCTTCCGCAGCCTCACAGGATTATGTCCGCTCGGACAGTGATTCTTTTTTACAGTCTCTGGTCTTGGACAGCTCGCTTTCCATGGACTGGAGTTTCTTTACGCCGGACCGTTTCAGGCTGAACTTCCGTGGCGTAGATTTGATGCTTCATGCCCGATACGCAGGAAAAAATTTGCAGCCGGGGCTTGGAACTTATTTTCGCTACGATGCAGGAACCGGCAATTTCCAATTTCCGATTGTCCTAAGCCTTACGCTCAACGAATTTTTCCGGGTTTTCGCAGGACCAGTCATCTCAATCAAAAAGCCGCATCTTCCGGGCGATTCTGACAGAGACATAAAAAATTCATTTTTTCCAGGAATTCTTGGAGTCTGTCTGAGCACGCCATCATTTAAAATCGGAAAAACAGCCGTTTCAATTGTTCAGGATATTCACTATACTGTATTCAACGACACGGACAACAGCGCGCTTTCATTCACGAAAAGCGTTCCGACAGGCCTCGTGCTTGCGACAGGAGTTCGTGTAACTCTTCCATTAAAGAGTGTTTTATAAGTATATGAAGTCAAAAATTTTTCTTATTTTCGCAATTTCAGTTTCATTCATTTTTATGTCATGTCTGCCTCAGATTTCGGTAAAAGCCGGCAACAATGATGAGGCGACGATTCTATTCTCGACAGGCTTTTCTCAGGCAACGGCAAAAACGTTGCAGGCCGCTACTGGCGCAGACCCGAACGCACCGCTTTTCAACAAAGATGATGTTCTTCTGGTTTTGAATTCAGCCGGAGCCATAAACACAAGCGCGACAATTCCAAGCCCTACCGAAATCGCAACGACAGGCACGCTCCCGAATCTTTCAAATCATCCGCTTGCGACAGCCGAATTGGTCACAAAAACCGACAAATCACTCACACTCACGCTCGGTCCAAAACAAATCACGGCATTTTACGGACTTTTGAGCGAGGATGCAAAATCTTACCTAGATTTGATGATGATTCCGGCTTTGCTTGGCGAAACAATGACCGTCACCGAATACCGCGAGCTTCTGGCATCAATGTACGGCCCGGCTTTCGCAGATGAAATAGTAAACGGCAAGCTCACAATCAACCTCTCTTCACCAAACGGCAAAAAAACAATCAAAGAAACCGTGTCTCTGGGCGAACTTCTCTGCGCAACCGAAGAAAAATCCTGGAGCCTTAAATTCTAAGGGGAGAAGTCTCTCCCCTACGCCACATTTCATTGTGTCGTACCCCACTCTGCGGGCTCAAACGCCACCCGCAACGCCCGCTAATTTCTTGCAATCAAAACTGCTGTGGTTAAGCCAACGAAAACCGTCAGTCCGAGCATACAGACTGGCGGAAAATTTGAAAACGCAAGCGCGCCAAACGAAAGTGCCGTGGTCACAAACGAAAGCAGAATCGCAAAACTTGTCAAATTTGATTTTTCGCCGCTGCCCTCAACCGCATAAATTATGTAATCCAATCCCAATCCAAAAACAAGAACCAAAGCCGTAATCGGAAAAAAACTGATGTGTATTTTCGCCAAAACCAGCACGCTCGTCGTCACAAGCAGCACGAGAACAGGAACGGCCGCAATTTTTAAGACCTGAGCCGGCTTGTAACAGAAAAGCAGAATCACAATCACCAAAACAAAAGCAATTACGAGCATCCGGAGCATAGTTTTTGAAAGGACATCGAGCTGAGAAGAAATATCCTTCACCTTGTTCACGAAGAAAATTCCATCATGGTCAGCGGCGTATTCGCGGAAGAAAATTTCTGATTTCGGATCGCCCAGATGAAGCGGAAGCACGCACGAATAAAAAGCACCGTCAATCTCACCAATCCAAAGATTTGAAATCGCATCCCTGATTGTAGCCGGAAGATTGGAGTCCGCGGGATGAACGAAATTATTTTCCTTCAATCGATAATTTTCTTCATAAGTTTGAGCAAAGTGCCCTGAGGCAAAACCAGAATCAGAAAATCCCAGAGCCTCGTACTGCTCGTCCGCAAGTGGCAGGAGATTTTTCGCCGCAGTGTAATTTTGAGCCTGTTTTTTCTCGGACGGAATAAACTGGCTCACCGAAAGGAAATTCCCGAATCCGATTTTTGAAACAATTTCTTCTATATAGTCAGCAAGTTCCTCGTTCTTCTGCAAAAGTTCTTCCTCGGAATTCGCCTTTAGAATGAAATACCAGCCGCTTGAACCTGTGTTCAGGACTTTCGCCGAAGTGATTTCATTCTGAAGCATTTCTGACGACATCGAATAAAGTTCCTGAATATTGTTGTGAACCCTGAAATCCTTGCGATTGAAAAAAATCACCACCAGAGAAAAAATTACGAGCAATGCAGGAATTAAACGGCGAACACGAACCGCTGCATGAAATTTCTGCGTCAGTGCGAAAGAAGCAATGCAATTTCCCTCAAAAATTCTCCCACGGCGATTCTTCGGCATTTTCAAAAGCGGATACAACGCAACAACCGAAAGCCATGAAGCGGCAAGCCCTGTGAACAAAAAAACGCTCACTTGCTTTAAAAGAGGGAAGGGGGCAAAGAACAAAGCAGCAAAACAAATTTCCGTGGAAGCAAAGCCAAGCGTGACTCCGCGGAAAATATGCTTACGGACAGCCTCGCCCGAATCACAGGAAAGATTAGCCTTCCAGTTCACAAAAAAATGAATCGAATAATCAAGGCAAGTTCCAATCAGCGTGGTGCCAAAAACAAAGGTCAAGACATGAATTCCGCGGAAAAAAAGCAGAACCGAAACAAATCCGACCGCGCACGAAAAAACAACCGCCAGAGCCGAAGCAATGGCCGGAACAATCGAGCGGAAAATCAGCAGGAACATTGCAAAAATCAGAATGAGCGCGACAGTCGAAATCACGGAAATTTGCCGCTGAGCCGAAGTCGCGTTCTCGTAGCTGTGGAATGGCACGCCTGAGAAAACAAAATCAACTTCAGTTCCGTCATCACGATATTTTTTTTGCAGAATCTTCACCGTCTCGTAAATGCTTTTGACCGCACTTTTTTTGCCAGTCAGAGAAGAGCCTTTTTCCGAAACAGTTCCCCGAACCAGAACATAAAATGCGCCGTCATTTTCTGAAGCAAGCACATCGTCACGCAAGGCCATGTTCGTGGAAGCAACGGCTCCGCCATCAAGCAATTTTTTAAGGCTTCTCTCGCTCAACAAAAAAGGGTCTTCCTCAAGATAAGACAAATCCGAAAAATTGAACGTACCGTACACGCTCGCAAGCGCATCCTCGGAAATCTGAAATCCATCGCCATTTTCCAAAAGCCCGCGAGTCTCGTCATCAAGAAGA
Organism: Treponema sp.; assembly: GCF_017430385.1. GTDB lineage: Bacteria > Spirochaetota > Spirochaetia > Treponematales > Treponemataceae > Treponema_D. The sequence continues at coordinate 40,240 of NZ_JAFRNB010000141.1, read as the reverse complement.
GAAAATCTATTTTCATGGAGCCAAGCCGTAATTTCCGCAACCGAATCAGAATCAACATAAAATGAAAGCGAATCAAAAAAATCCACATTCAGTTTTCCGTCAATATCAGCATAAGTAAGATAGAATTTTTCCGCAGCCCCTTTCGCAAGCTCAAAAGAATCAGCCTTAACCAAAATCGTTACAGCTCGGCCTGTCCTTGCGGTAAGCTTCGTGTCCGCCGCCTGAACCTCATGCAAGCCGGAATCTGGAGGCAAAATGTCAAACAGGCTCGTTCCGAAATTGAACTTTGGAGAAACTGCGAGCGAAATCAAAAAAGAAAGAAAAATTGCCGCATGAAAAGCAATCCAGGAGAAGAAAAACTTATTTTTCACTGAACAACGCCTTTTCTTCATCGGTCAGCGCATCAGGATAAACATGCGTAATGAAATCGTAGCGGATATAATCTCCGTTCGGCTCATGAATCGTCATCAAATCAATTGAAATTTTGCCGACCATTTCGATTTCGGAGACAACTTTGCGCACCGACGCATTTTTTGGAATCAGATTTATGCTCCAGTTGTCCGTGGTGCCGATAAATTCAACATCAAAATTCTGTGTGAGCGATTCTGGATTCCCGGAAAAAACTGAAGAAAGAACTTTGGAAAACTGGTCAAAAGTCGCGTTGGAATCAGCTGAAATCACCGATTTTTTGCCCTTGGAATTGGTCTGAATGATTGCAGATTTTGTCATGGCCATCGTGGAAGAGTAGGGCTTTTGTGTCTGCCACAAGATTCCGTCTGCCGAAGAAATCACGAAAATTCCCGAAGAAACCATCTCACGCTTGAGCCGGTAAATGAATTTTAGCTGCCGGAAGTCGCCCTTTGTGATTTTTCTGGAAGAAATAGCCTCACAAACCTGCGCAAGCCCATCCTCGTCCTTTTGGCTTTCAGAATCTGCCGCCTGTGAAAAAATCGGCACGACAAGGAAAAAAATCAAAAAAATTGAAAGAAATTTTCTCATTCGTCAAAGCCTCCTTTCGCAAGAAGAGCATCAACCCGCTCGGTAAAGCATTTCGGGCAGAAAAACTGCGTTTTACCAGTCGCCACCTCAACGCACATCTGGCTTACGGTTCCTTTCGTTGTCATTTCACCAGTTTTTGCGTTGTACAATTCAAACTCAATCTTTATCATGTTCTCATATTCAACAAGCATTGCTTTTGCACGACAAATATCGCCGAACCGAAGAGATTTCATATACTTTGCCTTGACCTCTGTGACCGGGAACATATAGCCAGAATTTTCCATGTCGATGTAGTTGTAGCCGATTTTATCAAGAAGGGCACATCTTGCTCGCTCAAAATAGTTGATGTAATTCCCGTGCCAGACAATCTTCATAGGGTCACAGTCGTTAAAGTCAACTTTAAATTCAATTTCGGTAGATAAATTCATAGTGCCTCCGCGTTAGGAATTACAGCCCGTTCGAGGTTCGTTCTTGTCCAACATTTAATGATACAGCAAAATCACAAAAGATAAAATATTTAAATTCTTGTCAAACTGTGGTATCATCTTATTAGGTGGGTATATATGGGAAATCTCTTTAAAAATAAAACTCTTAAAAGTCAGCTGGTAGAATTTTTTGCTTATTTTCTGCCGGTTGTCGAGCTTCTAGTGTTTTTCCTGCTTCCTATTAGCATTTCTCCATTAAATCTTTATGAAACAGGCGAGTCAGCAACGCTTGCAGTAAATATTCTCACTTATAAACTTCCTTTTGACCAGAACCTCAATCTTGGCTTCGGTGTGGTTCGGGTTTTGCTCTGGCTCATTTATTTCATTCCATGCGCCGCGGTTTTTTCAATAACAGCTTTTATCCTCGAAAAAAAGAAAGGACTCAATTTCCGTAAGCTCAATTATTATTTTATCCTTCTGAGTTTTTCAATCTATCTTTTTTCGGAAGCCGTGTGCACTGTCGCAAATGCGAATTCTTTTGCATGGTTTTTGTCCCTTCCGCCTTACATTTACCTGATTTTTATCTGCGCCGTTCTGACGCATCTTTATTTTGCTTTCCACGGAATTTTCTACCTCAGAAAAACAAATCCTGAGTACGCAGAATTTTTGAAAATGAGAGAAGAAGCCAACGAAGAAGCTCCAAAATTTAAATTCTCCGTGCTCCTCACAAAAGACGGAATTTCCGTGCTGAAAGAATGTTTGAGGCACAGGGTTCGAAGAATTTCCATAAAAACAAAATTCACTTTTGTAATCACAAGCCTGATTATCGTGATTCTCCTTGCGTTCATGCTCCTGATTTTAAACAGCTACAAAAGAATGTTCACCGAAGCTGTCAGTGATGTTGGTCGCGCTCAGGCAGAACAGACGGCGGCGGTTTATGATTCTGCGGACGGAAAATATGAAAAAATCGCGACATTTTTCAATGAGCAGGGTGAAGCAAACAAATATGCAGACACTCCATTTGAGCGGATTGACATAATCATTACATCGGACAAGGAGCCGGTTGTTTATCTTGAGACTGTCGAGGATTCTTCGGAGCTTCCGAATTTCAATGTATTTGCCTACACAACAGGAAAGCCAAAAGAAATTGACGATGCCGAAAAATCCCTCACAAACGAGCAGGCTGTCGATTATCTCAAACGGTACAAAAACGGCATGTACAAAAAAGAATATGTCTTCAACCGTGCAAACCAGACCTGCAAATACATTTATCCTGTCACATTCAGCCGCAAGGCAGGCCGAAAACTCGTGGGCTTCTCAATCGTCACTTACAAGCAGCAGGTTCTCATGAGGCAGTATTTCCGAACAAAAGTATTTGTCCTCACGATTATCACGATTTTCCTGTACCTGTCGGTGATTTTCTCGATTCTTCTGGCTGATTTTATCTTCAACCCGTTGCTCTTCCTGCGCAAAAATGTCCGCAAAACATCGCGCTCAATCGAAAAAATCCTAAGCGGAACGGCAAAAAATACCTCAAACACGCTCAAATTCTCCGACACAATCAAAACAAAGGACGAAATTAAGGATTTATCACTCGAAATCGGGGAAATGGTCGGGCTTATCAAAGGAATCATGCCTTATGTTTCATTCTCGACTCTCCAGCACGCCGATAAAGTAAGTGGCGAGGGCGACAAAAAAGGCACGACTTCACGCGACTTATGCTTCCTTTTTACGGATATCCGCGGCTTCACTTCGTTGTGCGAAGGCTTGCCTCCAAAAAAGGTGGTCGATATCCTAAACCGCTACCTCGACATCGAGACTCAGATTATTTTGGACAACGGCGGTGACATTGACAAATTCGTAGGCGATGAGATGATGGCCTTCTTCTCCGGCCCGCGCAAGGAAATCAACGCATGTAAGGCGGCCATGGAAATTCGTGCGGCAATGCGCGAACAGCAGCAGATTTCCATGAAAGAAGGCTCAACTTATGTCTCAATCGGAATCGGAATCAACTCCGGCAAAGTCACTTTCGGCCCGGTCGGTTCACGCACCCGCAAAGATTTCACATCAATCGGCGACACCGTAAATCTGGCGGCTCGGCTTGAAGGAGCAAACAAGGCTTACGGCTCGAAATCAATCATCACAGATACTGTTTATCAGAAACTGCGGGATATGTTCATCTGCCGGGAACTAGATTTTATTACGGTTAAGGGCAAAACTGAGCCTGTACGAATCTACGAAATTCTTCAGCTCAAAAACCAGGCGGACAAAAATAACGCTACAGAAAAACTCACAGAAATTAAAGAGCTTTTCGAGCATGGACTTGCCCTTTACCGAAAGCAAAAATGGAATGAAAGTGAAGATAGCTTTTCAGAGTGTGCCTTGAAATACAACGATATGCCGTCGGTAGTCTTTCTTGACAGAATCCGGCATTTTAAGCAGAATCCTCCGGCAAAAGACTGGGATGGAGTTTTCAAAATGAACGTTAAGTAAGCAGGCGTTCATCAACTTGCTTGTATTTTATAATTTTTGATTTTGCAGTATCATTCTTTCATGGACAAGAAAGAACCAAGAAAGCATCATGAAAGAATCGACATTCTCTTTGAAGACGAATATATCTGCATCATTAATAAACCAGTCGGAATCCTCAGCGTGCCAAGCCAGGGCAAAGATAAATCTGCGCTCACTATAATAGAAGAAATCATGCGCAAAAAAGGCACTTACTCAGCAAAACACAGGCCTTTTGCAGTACACAGACTCGACCGGGAAACAAGCGGAGTCATGATGTTCGCTCTTTCTGAAGCCGCTCAAAAGAAAATTATGGACTCTTGGCATCAAATGGTCACAGAGAGGCTTTACCGTGCCGTCGCAGAAAATCCTAAGAATCCTAAAAAACTTCTTCCGCTCTCAGGCTTAATCGACGATGATTTGGCTTTCAACGCATACAATGTCGGCTTCGTGCCAAAAAAATCCGGAAAAGCAGACGATTTTGGCGGTCACAAAAAAGAGCCTAAAACAGTTCCTGCCCGCACAAATTTTACAACAATTCTTCGCGGAAAAACTCACACGCTTTTTGAACTTTCACTTGATACAGGCAAAAAAAATCAGATTCGTGCTCACCTTGCTTCAAAAGGCTATCCGCTCGCAGGAGACAATAAATTCCGTGCAAAGACCGACAATTTCGGCCGTCTCTGCCTGCACGCATCAACGCTCGAATTTACGCATCCGTTTACAGAGCAAAAAATGCGCTTTGAAGTTCCTGAGCCAAAAGAATGGAAACTTTATGTCGAAAAAGGCGATTTGCACCCAAGTACACCAAGCTGGCGCGGCGAGAAACCTTCTAAAAAAGATGAGCCTCTCACGCTTGGCAAAAAACGCCTGAGCGCAAAAGACAAAGCTCACATGAATTTCATCGAACTGGGAAAGCGAAGATAAACTCCACCGTCCCAGTTTTTGCTACAGCTCCTGCAGAGCCATCATCAAATCATAAGGCGTCATTGAAAAATCACATTTGATTTTTCGTGACGCAAGGGCATGTGCAAGGGAAGCCGTTATTGCGGCATCAACAGGCTTTCGTCCCTGTGCAAGAAGAGCTGCAACCATTCCGCTGAGGACATCTCCGCTTCCAGCTTTTGCAAGGCATGGATTTCCAAACGGATTTATGAACATCTTGTACTTGTAGCCGTCAAAATGCGCGATGATTGGGTTTGCGCCTTTGAGAATGAGCGTTTTCTTTGGGAATTTACGGCAGAAACTCTCGACGAAATCAAGCTTGTTCACGATACAGTCTTCAAGCGTAAAATCACCGAGATCGCAGTTCTTTATGATTGTCTGAAACTCTTTTGGATGAGGAGTGAGGACAACCCCTTTTTCCTTTTTTTCGAGGAAAGATTTTAAGCCCGGTGCATAGCAGGCATCTGCGTCAACAACACATTTGATATTAGCATGAGCAAGAATGTAGTCAAAATACGGCTGAATATAATCGGCTTTGCCCTTTGGCACTCCAAGCCCCATTCCGAAAGCAATCGCGCTAGTTTTTTCTGGGATTTCGTTTGAAACCATAAGCTCCGGAAACATGTCCAGGCCTTTTTTAGTTGAATATTTATGAACGAGGGTAACAAGACCTGCTCCAAACCTGAGTGCCGCAGAACCTGCTATTGCAGCAGCCCCCTGCTTTTCGCCAGAAGCAATCGCAACATGCCCGAAACTGCCTTTGTTGACATTGAAGACATTTCTGTGCGGAAGAAGCAAATCAGATTCTTCGAGGAGCATTCCTTTTAAAAGATTTGAATTGTTTGAGTTTTCGTAAAGACGGCGGTTTACTCCCAAGTCCCCGACTTTTATCGTGCCGACATAATCTTTTGCCATATCACTGTAAAGGCAAGTTTTAAGCGCACCCATTGTAACCGTTAAATCTGCGATAAAAGCACCTTCCGAAACAGTGCCGTCCTCACGCAAGCCCGACGGAATATCACAGGCAATCTTGAAGCACTCGCTGGCATTCATATCACCCATTGTGCCCTGAGTCTTTTCATCAAGCTCGCCATGAAAGCCTATTCCGAAAACACAGTCAACAATTATATCCGCGAATCTCAAATCATAAAAAGACAAATCCTCTCGCTTTACAAAACGAACCCCGCACTTTTCTGCTCGCTCAGCCTGAATTTTACAAAGATGCGTTTTAGGAAGGAAAAACTGAATTATACTGACATCGTAATCAAAACGAAGCTTTCGGGAAAGAGTATATCCGTCCGCACCGTTATTGCCACTTCCGCAAAGAATCAGAATTTTTTGTGGCTGCCGCCGCTCACCGCTAATCGGATATGGATTTCGCACGGCATTTTCAAGTGCCATTGCCGCATTCTCCATCATAATCTCTTCTGACAGACCATAAGAAGCACGGCAAGAAGCGTCTAATTTTCGAGTATCTAAATATAATTTTTGCATACTACTTTAATTTTACCCTATTTTTCCAATAAAGCTAGCTAAATATACAGATATTTTTAAGAATTTTTAAAAAGCTTTGAAATCACCGAGATATTTCTGAAAACTCTGCGCAAAATCACCCTTTGCTTTTGATGAAATCTTCTGCTTTGCGCGAATCATTGCATTCTGATAAGTCGGAGAACCTTCGCGCCCCGTAATGCTCATCGGAACAAGTGTCTCGCCTGAGAATGTATCAATTAATGCGCACTCAGCCGCATACTCGCAGAATTTTGTCTTGCCGTTTGAATTCTCTGACTCTGTGAAATGATTTTTGCATGAAATAACATAGCGCTCATTTGAGCCAAGAGTTGTATTGAATCCAAAAGATGCCATTGCTTCCTGAAAAGCCTTTGCGATTCTTCCGTCAGAATCTTCGTCCACATTTACGCAAATTGGGATTTTTGCGGCCATGTCAGCCTTCATCTTGTGAATCTGAGCAGGAGAATAAATTGACTCGTACTGTTTTGCGACAAGAGGATTTAAGATTGTAAGCCTTTTTAAATAAGCCTCGTTGACCTTTGCGACTTCCTCTGCAAAATCAAGCCTTGAAAAGTTAAGGAGCGTGTTCGGCTCTTTTTCAGCCTGAAACTGTTTTATTATGGAAGAAACTTCCTTTTGATTCTTTTCAATCATGCCTGAATAAATCTGAGTTCCCTTTTCACGGCTCATAACCGCCAGAGCGTACCATTTGCCTTCGCTCTGAGACTCATAAAATTCCGGAATATCAACAGCAATTATGTCATTCTGATTAACTTCACGAAGAATATCCTGACTGATTGAAGATGACTCCGCATTTGCGACGACACCGGCTTTCTGAGCCTCTTCCATTCTCCTTGAAGAATTTGTCGCCGAAGTAATTTTCTGACCAAAAACAGAAGCCAGCTCATTGATTGCATCGATTTCAGCAGATTTTTTGTCTTTGGCCGAGCCAGTTCCTGTCAAGTAAGCAGACTTTGGATAAGCGGAAGAAGTGCCGTTAATCCAGTCAGGAGCCTTTTTTGAAGATTTTGACGCATTTTCCGTTGAGCCGCAGCCCATAAAAGCCAGAGAAATTGCTCCAAGCACGAAAAACGCACCGATTCCGAATGATTTTTTTGCACAAGAAAGATTTACTTTTGACATGACGACTCCACAAGAACAGTTTTTCCTTCTTTGACTTCAATGTCAGAGAAATACTCTTCTTTTATTATAACACCTTTTTTTGATAAATATTGAACTTTAAAAGAATATTTTCCCGGAGGAAGCTCCACACCGCTGGCATAAGCCTGAGCCGGAAGCGCATAGACTTGGCGAATGTCGGCAGTCTCAGTCTTATCAACCTGATCTATTGCCTTTGCAGCACTCAAATAAATTGCCGCATAAGTCGCCACCGTAAGAAGATTCTCGTCCTGTTGTACGGCATTTTCTGCGGCTAAAAGCCCCGCAGTAGCACCGGCGACAGCCGTGAATTTCTTTAACATACTGCGCTTTACACTTCGAGAATAAGCCTTTCTTGCCTTTGAATTGACATCCTGGCGCACGGCATAATTGTAATCTTCGAGAAGCGAAAGATTTATTTGCTTTGAGAAATCTTTTGAATCAAAAACAAGCCTGACTGAATCAACCTGATTGTTAGGCATTTTTGTGATCTCGTTCTTGCCCGGATAAATCGTGAATGACGGCCCCCAGCCGACAACCGGAGCGACAATCGGCCTCAGTTCTGTCTGAGGAGCAGGGAATTCAGGATAGACGAATTCCAAATCAAACGGCGGAATATACACAAAATGTCCGTTCACAGGAAATTGTATTCCTGGAAACGGCCCAATCATGACCCGCCGCTCACCACGACGACCAATCAGCCCAGAAAAAGCAATGATGTCGAGCCGGCCTTTTCCATCTGAAATTGCGGTCAGAGAATCTATGTCAAAGCTCGGATTGAGAGCCTTAAAAGTCCGTGTATCTGCTGAAATATTCCAGCTGTTGTTCACGCTGTCGTCCATCATCGCAAAAATGATGCTCAGATAGCGGGCTGTCGCTGAATCCCTGAAAATGTCGGAATCTTTTGGCTTTGCAGGAGTATTCTCAAACAGCGGATTTGAATCCAGATTCAGCATTTTGTACGTACTTGAAATTTCAAGATCCGTAGAACCGTCGGCTTTCAGCCATTCTCCGTATTCATTAAGATATTTCCGCTGTTTTTCATTCAATCTTCGGACTTCAACGGCGGCTTCTTCGATATTTCCTTTGTTGTAATAATTGAGGGCATTAAAGATATTGATATAAATGTATTCGTAAGGAGTGCCCTTGTACTCCGCAGCATTGTCGTTCATGAACATGGCCGCAAGACCTTTAGTAAGGCTTTCTGTGACGGCATCTTCCATGAGCCTATCCGTGCTGTTCAAAACTAAAAGCGAAGAATCATAATCCTTTTGAAAATGCTTCATCATCGCGAGGTCAAAATTATCGCGAATCCTGTCATCGTTGGATTTTTCATTCTTTTCTTCAAGATATTCAATACAAGGAGCATAATCTCCTGCGTCCAAGCAATCCAAATACTCCGAAGAAGTAAGTTTAGTTGAACCACAGGAGATTAAAAGAGAGAAAACTAGAAATGCAAGAAAGCCGGAAAGGGCAATTCTTTTCATCTAAAAAATTCTATAATTTTTTTGCGGCTTTCTTTATGTACTTGCTGATTGTCTTTTCACCCTGCCAAAGAATCTTGTTTGATTCAATGTCGATAAGCTGTGCATCAACCTGATAAGTTCTTACAGATTCACGGCCTTCTTCATCAAGATGAGAATAGACAGTTCCCTGCAGCATAAAGTCTGCGGCAAGTTCATTGCCGATTGATTTTGCAGTCTCATAAGCATTTTCTGCCTGATCAACCTTTTCGGCACGAAGCTCAAGCCTCTGCTCGCTGTCAGCAACAAATTCCATTACGCCGCTGTTGATAATCGCAGTCTGGAATCGTTTTGCGACCATTGCGGTGTCGATATGCTCGCTGCTTTTGTTTGAGATTTTGCCAACAATCGAAACCGGGTCGCGGCCTTTGCTGGCTTTAAATCCTGCAACTCGCGGTGAAGCGATACAGCTTGAAATCAGCTCCTCGCAAACCTGCTTGATGTCATTCTCGTTCCAGTAGCCCGAAAGGTCTTTTACATCGGCACCCTGCTCATATCTGGAAACATTGCCAGAAGTTGAGCCGCACGCTGCCATAAAAATTGCGGCAAGACCCGCAAAAATCAATGCAATTTTCTTCATCAGTAACCTCATTACAACTCTACATCAGGAACCAGGGCTTTTGCCAAACTAGCAGTGATAATCTGCTTGAGAACGCTTGCGTTTTCTGTATTCTCTGAAATTCCTCGATCCATTGCTGATTCCAAAGATTTCTGGAAAACTTCGTTCGACATTGTATAAACGACATAGTAGTTGTAGACTGCTGGCTCATAGTCAGCATCAGTTTTAGCCTCTTTTACGCCTGTCTTAACACGACGAGTTTTGACCCAGTAAGAAGCTCGCTTTTCAAGACCGATAAGCTCGACACTTGAAGCGACTGTAACAGCCTGATCGACATTTTTCTGGATTTCTTCTGGTGTTCCGCCCATGTTTGCACGAACAGACTGACCGACGACACGGCTCATTGAGCCAGAAACTTCTGAAACGGCATCAACATTGTCTGTCCAAGCCTTGAGGAAATCAAGATTTGAACCAGAATTGCTGATAACGAAAACCTTGTTTTCTTTTGAATCGACATTGAGGGACTTCGCAACCGCATCCCTGTCGCCAGAAGTGACGGCCTCAAGCCAAGCCGGTGGCATAGAGCCTGTGCTTGCACCCTGCCAGTCAACGCGCTCAATCTTTACATTCTGAGAGCTTATCTGAACGGTGTTCTTTGTAGAACCACAACTTGCGAACAATGCTGCGGCAATAATAGCCGAAAGACTTAAAGCAATTTTTTTCATTGGTAACTCCTTTGTTATATAAACAACAGTATTTTAGAATTGTAACGCATAAAAACAAGATTTTAAACAGTTTTAAGCAAACTTCAATGATTTTTCTGCGCTTGGGAAAGTTAAATCACTTTCTTCTCAACCCATCGGCCTCTCTTGAATCTCACGAAGAAACAGGCACCTCGGAAAATCCAGTCGATGTACATGCCGAACCAAATTCCGTAAAGCGCGAAAGCCGTGTTGTTAGGATATCTATATAGAAGATATTTTGAAATCAGGAAGCTGAAAAGAACCCGGAAAAGCCACATGCTGATATTCGAAACAATCATCGTGAATTTTGCATCGCCGGAAGCACGGAGAATGTTCGGGAGCGTGAATGACATCGGCCAGAAGAAGATGTTCGCGACCATACAAGTGCGGATTACACCAGTCGCAAGTTCCCTTGCCTCGTCCGAAAGATTGAAAGCCCTGGTGAGAATCGGAGCAAGGACGAAAATCAGCGAAGCGACCGTGAACATTCCGATGTAAGCCTCTTTCATCAGCTTGCGGCCATAAGATTTTGCCTGCTGTTTTTCACCGGCACCAATGCACTGACCGATTACCGTTACGCTCGCCAAGCCGATTGCCTGAGCCGGAATGTTCGAGAAGCTGGCGATTGTGTTCGTGATTGCATTCGCGGCAATTGCGGCCAAACCGAAGCCCGACATGAACGAATAGACCAGAATTTTCCCGATATGGAAAACAGAATTTTCGATTCCGCTTGGAATTGCGACCTTTAGGATTTTTCGAATCATGTCAAAACGGATTTCGATTTTCCAGAGTTTTTCGAGATAAATTCTGCCTTTATTCTTTGCGGAAGGGCGGGCAAGAAGATAAATCATCACGAGAGCGGCCGCGATTCGACTTGCAAGGGTTGCAATTCCGGCTCCAGCCACGCCAATTTTTGCCCCGTAAATCAAGATTGCGTTGCCAGCAATGTTCGTGAAATTCATGACAAGGCTGACTTTGAGCGAAATCTTGCTGTTTCCCATCGAGCGGTAAAGAGCCGCACAAGAATTGTAAATCGCAAGGAATGGGAACGAAAGCAAAACCCACACGAAGTAAATCAATGCGTTGCGCATGACTTCCTCGCCAGCACCACCGTAAATCAAATTGAGAATCAAGCGGCGGAAAGGAATACAAAGAGCAATAATCACGAGTGCGACAAGCGTTGAGATTGTCAGAAGCTGTCGGGCAGCAGAACGAGCCTTTTCATCAGATTTTTGTCCAAGATACTGGCTCGCAACGACGGCACCACCAGTCGCAAATGCCGCAAAAAGCTGGATGAAAAGCTGTGTGAGCTGATCAATCAAAGAAACGCCAGAAACTCCGGCCTCACCAACAGACGAAACCATAACGGTATCACATGCACCAATCGTCATGGCAAGGAACTGCTCTGCCACCAAAGGCAGGATGAGACGTTTTAAGTCTTTTTTGGTAAATAAATTTTCAGTCATAAACAAGGGGTTTTAGGGGAGGGGAGCGTTTAGCGAGTCTCCCCTAGGCGAGAGGGTAGCGGAAAACGCGACAGCGATTGGAGCGAGGGGGAGACTTCCCCCTTTAAATTCTAGTTTTCCGTTTTAAACGACAATGACGGAATTGTTTTGTCTGTGAGAACTGAGACATCCACGCGGTTGTACGGAATATTGATGCCGTTTTCGCTGAATGCTTTGACTACATTCTTGCAGACTTCGTTTTTGAGGTCAAAGAAATTCGGTCGCTCGCACCAGACTATGAGATTCATGCCGATTCCACTGTCGCGACAATCCGTAAGAAGGACTTTTGGAGCGTAGTTTGGATTGTCATTGACCACAAACTGGCATTTTGCAGGAACGCCCTTGAGGACTTCGAGAGCTTTATCCAAATCTGTAGAATAATCCACGCTCACATCGAAAACATAGCGGCGGAAATCATAAGTTGAATAATTCTTGAGCTTTGTGTTGATGATTGCAGAACTTGGGATTCGGATAAGCTGGTTGTCCGGAGTATTAACCAAGATTGACAAAAGACCGACCTGAACAACCGTGCCAGAAACTCCGTCCACTTCGATAAAATCACCGATTTTCATTGTTTTTTCAGTGACGATGAACACGCCGGAAATCAAGTTGCTTACAGTTGTTTGGGCAGCGAAGCCGACTGCAACTCCGGCGATTCCCATTGCACCCCAGATTGCGCTCAGGTTGATTCCGAAAAGCCCGAGAACATACATTACGATAAGAATATAAAAACAATAGCTGACGACCTTTGTGATTGTTTTTGCCGTGCTTGGCTCAAACCGCTTTAAAGCACCGCGCTTGATAAACATTCGAATCAGGCGGTAAATTCCCCAGAAAATCAAAATCGCGATAAAACCAGTTGAAAATTTTACGATATGCGCCGGTTCTTTGACATATTCAACGATTTCATTTATATGGAAGAAACTTTGCATTTGGTTGACAGTTTCACTCGCAACATTGTTGGCGACATTCATCGCACCTTCGGTCATTTCGTTCATAAAAATCTCCTTTTGGACAATAATAAAGGGGGAAGCCTTCCCTTACGCGCCAATTCTATCACATTTCATTATGTTGGCAAATGTCAGAAATTATGCAAATTCCGCACTTTGGACTGCGTGCCGTGCAAACATAACGGCCATGCAAGATGAGCCAGTGATGCGCGTGCTCCATGAACTCGTCCGGAACCCGTTCCAGCAAAGATTTTTCCACCTTTTCGGGAGTGTCGCCTTCCGCAAGCCCGATTTTTGGTGCGATTCGGAGCAGGTGAGTGTCCACAGGCATTGTATGATCTCCCCAAACGACATTAAGCACGACATTCGCGGTCTTCCGGCCAACTCCGGGCAGCGACATCAAATCCTCTCGGCTCCGGGGAACTTCGCCGCCAAAGTCAGAAATCAGCTTCTCGCACAATCCGATTACATGACGAGCCTTAGATTTGTAAAGTCCGATTGATTTTATATAGGTAATAAGCCCTTCTTCGCCCAGAGCAAGGATTTTCTGCGGAGTGTCGGCGACTTTGTAAAGCTCGCGAGTGGCAATGTTTACGCTTTTATCAGTTGCCTGCGCACTCAAAACCACCGCCACCAAAAGCGTGAACGGACTTGTCCACACCAGCTCTGATTTTGGAGCCGGGTTCTGCGCCTTGAACCGCGTGAAAACTTCGATAACTTTGTCTTCCGGGAGAAGTTTAGGATTCATAGAAAGTATTATAGCATAAGAGTGGCAGAATTTAGAATGTGCCAGATAGAACAAAAAACGGCGCGAAGGAGTGAAACGGCTTACAAAAACACTCGTTTTGTGCTGCCGCGTAAGCGGCAAACGTATATAGTTACAAGCACAAAACGCGTGTAGCAGGCTAGCGGGCCTTCGCAGCATAGCTGCTCGGAGACTCACTCAAAATGCTCCACCGGAGCATTTTGTCGGCTACGCCGTCGTTCCCTAGATTTCGATAAGCCGTTTTCACGACTGAGAGCCGTTTTTTATTTTACAGCTTCTTTAAGTGCTTCAACTTTGTCTGTTTTTTCCCAGCTGAAGCCTTCACGGCCGAAGTGACCGTAGTTGCTTGTCGCGCGGTAAATCGGGCGGCGCAAATCAAGTGTTTTTTCGATTCCGCCTGGAGTGCAATCGAACACCTTCTTTACAGCCTCGACGATTTTTGCATTCTCGACCTTTTCTGTGCCGAATGTCTCAACCATGATTGAAACCGGGTGCGGAACGCCGATTGCGTAAGAAAGCTGGATTTCTGCTCTGTCTGCAAGGCCTGCCGCAACGATGTTCTTTGCGATGTAGCGTGCCATGTAAGCTGCCGAACGGTCAACCTTTGAAGGGTCTTTGCCAGAGAAAGCTCCGCCACCATGTCGGCCTGCACCGCCGTAAGTATCAACGATGATTTTGCGGCCAGTCAAGCCAGCATCTCCGTGCGGGCCACCGACAACGAAACGGCCAGTCGGGTTGATGTAGTATTTTGTGTTCTCGTCGAGCAAGCCTGTCGGCTCAAGGATTGGCTTAACAATCTGCTCAATGATTGTCTTTTTGATTGTGTCGTAATCGACTTCTGGATTGTGCTGATGGCTTACGACAACTGCATCGATTCGGACAGGCTTGTGGTTCTCGTCGTACTCGATTGTTACCTGAGATTTTGAATCCGGGCGGAGCCATGCAATTGTTCCGTTCTTTCGAAGCTCAGCTGCTCGTCTGAGAATTTTGTGTGCGTAAACCAAAGTTGCCGGCATGTACTCAGGAGTTTCGTTTGTTGCAAAGCCGAACATGATTCCCTGATCGCCAGCTCCCTGCTGACCTTCGTACTCTTTGAGGCCTGCACCAACAACGCCCTGATTGATGTCCGGCGACTGATTGTGAATTGTGTTCAAAACGGCCATTGAATCGGCAGAAATGCCGAAATCTTCGTTTGTGTAGCCGATTTCACGAACTACATCACGGACAACTTTCTGAAAGTCAACATCGGCGTGGGTTGTGATTTCACCACCGACCAAAACCATGCCTGTTGTAGCATAAGTTTCACAGGCAACATGAGAAGAAGGGTCGGCTTCAAGACATGCGTCAAGAATTGCGTCAGAAACCTGATCGCAGAGTTTGTCTGGATGGCCTTCGCTTACTGATTCAGATGTGAAAAGATAGTGATTGTTAGATAAGACAGACATATTAGTCTCCTATTTAGCAAAAATTAGCCGCCCATACGGGCAAGCCCACCAGTCTGCAAGTTGGATAAATCAACTGGTTGCGGATAAGTTTTCCTTAAAGAATATAATACAAATCTCATTGAATGACAAGGATTTATGAAAAAATTCTTGTCATTCAATATTTTTTATTTTTCAATAGTGATGCTCTGGTCAGCTGTGAAAGATTTTCCTGGTTCCAATGAAATCAAGCCAGATTTTTCTTCCCACTCGTGCTCGGTGTTCTCGGCATCAGCAGTTCCGTACCACGGCTCAATGCAGTTGAATCCGTTTCCGCTCGCGCCTTCGCTTCCTTTGCCTCCCTGCCAGACCATGAGGTATGGATAGCCGAAGCAGTTCACCTTAATGAGAGAGCCGTTTTTTTTGTTTCGCAATCCGACCCAATTTGACTTGAACGCCGTGAAGAAATGACCGTTTCCAAAACCATCGGCTGTAATCGGGATGATTCCGGCTTCTTTTTCACCGTAAGGCTTTGTGCATGGAGCAGTTCCTTCCTCATCAACAGCAAGCTGTGCTGCATCATTCAACAGAACTGTTGTAAGAGGCTCTCTATGCTCAAATTCGTACTGATAATCAGCATTTGTAGTACCAGCAGGATCAGTGTTTCGAGGGCAGCAGAACGCCGTATGGCTTCCCAAAGAGAAAAGCATTGTCGTAGAGTCAGTATTTGTTACGGTCGTTGTGAAAACAAGTCCGTTTTCCTTCAATTCATAATGAGTCTTTAGGCTGAATTTCCACGGGAATTTGTCGGCTGTCTCCGCACTTTCTGTCAGTTCAAAAGTCGCAGAAGTTTCTGACTGTTCGACAAGCTTGTGCTCCAGGTCACGGCTCATTCCGTTGTTCACAAGATGATATTCTTTGTCATTGTAAGTGTAGAATCCGTCTTTGATTCGTCCGACCTGTGGGAACAAAACCGGCGCATGGAATTTCCAGATTTCTGCCGGGCCTTCAAACACATATTTTGTGCCGTCTTTTACGCTTCGGAACGAGTTGATTTCGGCTCCGTGCGTGTTGAGAACTACTTCGTAGTTGCTGTTTTTAAGTGTGATTGTCATGCAAATATTTTAGCACAACCTATTATCTTTTCGCAAATAGTGATATTATTTTAAAATCTATAATTTAGGAGTATTTTATGTTTAATCGAGCTGAATACAAGAAAAACGCCCTTGCAATCCTAAAGGGAGACTGGGGCCTTGCATGCGTGCTTACAATCATTTCTGCCATTCTCGTTCCGCTTCCACTGGTACTGTGCCCTGTTGCGGGTGTTTGTATCTTAGGAATTCTTGGCGTTGCTATCAGCTTTACATTTATGAAGATGTCCGCTGTTTTTGCAGGCAGCAATCCAGATGAAAAAGTTACGTTCTCTACTTTCCTTCAGGGAATCGAAGAACGATGGCTTCAAGCTATGCTCGGCGCTCTCTGGGAATTTCTTTGGGTTACACTTTGGTCGCTTCTTTTCGTTATTCCAGGAATCGTAAAAGCCTACAGCTACTCAATGATGTTCTTCGTTATCGCAGAAAATCCAAAAATCGGTGCGATGAAAGCAATGGACATCAGCAAAATCCTTACACAGGGACACAAGGCAGATCTTTTTGTTCTTGACATGAGCTTCCTCGGCTGGGCATTCTTAAGCAGCCTTGTAAGCGGACTTGGATTCATCTGGCTCTGTCCTTATGAGAACATGACAAAACTTCAGGCTTACTACGACTTGAAGAAAATGGCTTTCGCACAAAACAAACTGACACCTGCAGATTTCGAGGCATAAAATGAAACACAAGAAAGGACTTTTTATCCTTATCATCATCGCGCTGGTTTCACTTCCAATCTGGATCAACGCGATTGTAAATCTTTTCAGCGACAAAAAATCAAATTTCTCATTCAGTTTCAGCACAAGCAAAGATTCTGAAGAAATTTTCGACGATGAATTTGAGGGCGAAGACGATGAAGATTTTGACGATGATGAACCAAGCAGCGGAACTGTCGGAAAAATCATCAGCATCGCGCGTGGCAAAAATCAAAGTTCTCCAATCATAAAGAACCTGAAAAAGCCGTATATCTCTGTGATTTATATCACGGGCGTAATTTCTGAGGAAAACAAAACTTACAACCAGAAGTGGCTTTTGCGGCAAATCAAAAAGGCAAAAAATGACCCGAACAACCGCGGAATCCTTCTCAACATCAACTCACCGGGCGGAACAGTCTACGAGTCTGACGAAGCATATCTTTCGCTCATGGAATACAAAGCGTCAACACAAAGGCCGGTTTTCGCATTCTTCGGCTCACTTGCAGCCAGCGGCGGATATTACATCGGCTGTGCGGCAGACACAATCTTCGCCAACCGAAACACGCTCACAGGCTCAATCGGCGTAATCGCAGGCCAGAGCATTGATGCGACAGGCTTGCTCGACAAAATCGGCATCAAAATGAACACAATCACTGCCGGCCGAAACAAAAACATGGGCAACTACAACCAGCCGCTCACAGATGAGCAGCGCGCAATCATGCAGTCAATTGCTGACGAGGCTTACGAGCAGTTCACAGGAATCGTCGCAGATTCACGCGGAATGAGCATTTCTGCCGTAAAGGTTCTTGCCGACGGACGAATTTACACGGCTGCACAGGCACAAAAAAACGGTCTGGTTGATGAAGTATGTTCTTTTGAAGATGCAAAATCAAATATCAAGGATTATTTTGCAGAAGATGAAGAGGACAAAAAAGGCGAGTCAGTCAGTTTTGTTGAATACAAATACCGCTACGAAGAAAACTGGATGTCACTCCTTTCTGGAGCAGCCAGCTTCGTAAAAAACCCGGAAGCAAGCGTTTACGAACTTTTGGGAAATACATCAGGCAAATGCCTGTATTTGTACAATTAAAATCCGTATTTTAACAGGCTAAGCTCAAGCACTTTGCCACAAAGCTCTTCGGCTCCACCGTGGCAAAGCGCGCTGGCAAACGGCCTTCCAACAAGAACACAATCCGCGCCCAGAGCCATTGCCGTGGCAACATCACGCGGGCTTCTGATACCGCCGTCAACCCAAATCTCATCACAGTAATTTTGAAGTTCTTCCGCATGTTCAGCAAAAAATTCCGCTGTGCTGCCTTTTCTTGTCTCAACCCGGCCGCCATGATTTGAAATATAAACAATGTCTGGCTTGACTTCCTTTACAAGCTCAATGTCTTCCTGAGTGAAAACGCCCTTGATTGCGAACGGGATTTTTACATGTTTTTTGATTTCAATCAGCTGGGCGGCATTCTTTTTTTCCAATTTAACGAGATTGCGCATGGTCACGATGTTGTAAGAATCAATATCAACACCTGCTATTTTCACGCAATCTTTCGCCCACTCAAAACGCTCAAAAATTTTTTCGTTGGAATAAGGCTTTATAAAAACAGAAGTCTGCGCATCAGGAGCCTCGATTTTTATTTTCTTAAAGGCTTCTATTCCGAATTTCAGTTTTTCGTCTGGATAACCGTCACCAATTGAAAGGCCAACCCCAACCTTGTGCATCGCCTGAATAATCGCGTCATAAAAATCAGATTCCTGAGCAAAACCTATGTTTTCAATCGCACCAGTCATCGGAGCAATCGTAATCTGCGGGATTCGGAATTCCGGCTCCAAATCAAGGAATTTCCTAATTCTTTCTATATTATTATTGCGCACAACTTCCCAGGCAGAACAGTTGAGTATGAAATTTTCATTTTCGCGGACTCCTCCCATTCCAGGAAGCTGTCCGATGCATCCCCTGCCGTTGCAAACCTTGCAAAAATTGCATTTAAAATTATTTTCACTCACTAAAATAGTATAGCAAATTAACCGATAATCATAAAGTATGAAGCATCAAAAATATTCTGTTGTCGCAGGCATCTTTCTTTTCGTTCTTGCGGCTTTAATTTCTATATCATTGCTTTTAGTCGCGGTTGACTTTGGTGGAATCAGCCCTGCAAAAAACACCATATTCTATTCACTTGGAAAAATGTTCACCGGTGTTTACGGATTCACATCGATTTGTATTCCACTTTTCCTGATTATCGCCGGAATCCAGAGTTTCAATGCAAGATGGCGGATTAGAAACGGCGTAATGCTTCTCGGCTCAATAATTCCTTTCTTCACACTCGATGCAGTCGAACACATCTGCCGCATGATTGTCGGCTCAGACTCAGACAGCGTGATGATTGTCAAACTTTCCTCAACTCTGTTAATAGGCGCGCTGATTCTTGCAGCCGAATATCTGCTTCTATCAATCCTCGGTGATGTTCTTGAAAATTCAATCTCAGAAAGCGAGGAAAACACGAAATTCATCTTTAAAGATAAAGATGACAAATATACGGAAGAGTCTGATTACGAAGAAGATTCCGATGAATCTGATGAAACAGACGATATAATTGATGATTATGAAGGGAGTCTCGACGATGAGGAAGAAGAAAAACTCGATTTGTCAAATGATGAAATCTTCCTGCATCAAAAAGAAATTCTAAAAGATTTGATTGATGATGAAAAACCGGCTCAGGAAAAAACTCTCGAACAAGAAAAAACAATTGTCTCAGAAGAACCGACTATAATTGAACATGAAGATTTTGAAGGCGAAGAAGCAATTCCTGAATTAGTTTCCGAAGAGAATCTGACTCCAGAAGAAGAGCTTCTCGAAGAAGCAGATTTTGCCGAACCTAAACTTCCCGAAGAACCGTCTCCTTTTGATAATATTTTTGACGAGCAAGAAAAGGCTCATGAAGAGGAACTTGCGGCAAGGCAGGAGCAGGCGAGCGAAGAAATTTTAAATGATACGGATGCGACACTTGTAGAAGATTTTGATGAACAGCCTTTGCCGAAAGAAGCCCCTGATGTCGCAGAGGAAATCATCGCGGAAGACGAAGAAATCCAGTCTGAGGAAGATTTTGAAGAAGAAATTCCTGTCAGTTCAGAGGATTTTGTAAATCCCGACGAATTTACGGATGAATTCGATGAAATGAATGATGTCCAGCCGGTTGCTTTTGATGATTCCGAAGAAATTGCTGACGATGCTGATGGTGTTGAAGAGATTAACGATACAGCTGAAATTGACGAACAGCCGCTGCCAGAAGAAGAACTTGATTTTACGGAACTTCCTGACACAGAAATCGCGACTGAGCCAGAATTTGAGTCTGACGAGCCAGTTACAGAGCCGGAACTTGCGCAGATTCCAGAAGATGAAAATCCGGCCGATTACATCAACATCGAGGACATTGCCGAAAAACCAGAAGTAATTTCGGAAGGCAACTTCCCGGAAGACTTGTCGGAAAATTTTCCAGAAGAAAGCCAAACGCTTCCAGAAACAACTGAGGAAATCGCAGAAGAATTTGAAGAACCACAGGAAATCGAAGGAAACGAAGAAGAGCTGGAAGAGCCTGCCGAAACTGAAATTCTTGAGGAATCTCTTGAAGAGCCGGACTTTGCTACTGAAACAGCAGAAGCCGAGCCGGAGCCTGAAGCAACATCTTTTGAAAATGAGGAAGAAACTGAAATCGCCGACGAGCCTTTCGAGACCGAAGAAGACGAAGATGAAGAAACTCTCGGCGTAGAAGACATTTTTTCCCAGATGGAAGCCGATGCCGCCGCAAATCCAATCATAAAAGATTCGGATGCGGTACAAGCTAATCTCAACCAGAACGCAAATGAAACTGTGGAAGCAAATTCTTCATCTGACACGCCGATGCGCCGTCTGAGCGAATACAAGATTCCAACGGATTTACTCGAAAAATTTTCAAATGACGAATACTGGCGAATTGACGACGAGACAAAAGCCGCCGGGGAAAATCTAAAAAAGACTCTCATGGAGTTTGGCATTGAAGCAAGCGTAACAGGAATCCGAAAAGGCCCTGTCGTTACGATGTTTGAACTGCTCCCGGCTCCGGGTGTTAAGCTCAGCAAAATCGTCAACTTGCAGGACAATATCGCGCTTTCACTTGCCGCAAAATCAGTCCGAATCGTAGCTCCAATTCCTGGAAAGCACGCCGTTGGTATCGAAATTCCTAACAAGGAGCGTGCAATCGTTTCATTCCGCGAAATTATCGAGCAGCCTTTGCAGGATTTTAAAAAGATGTCGATTCCTGTCATTTTGGGAAAAGATATTTCCGGCCAGTCTCAGATTATCGATATCGCAAAAACTCCGCACCTTTTGATTGCGGGTGCGACAGGTGCAGGTAAATCTGTCTGCGTAAACTCAATCATTCTTTCGATTTTGTACAACCGCTCGCCAAACGATGTCAAATTGATTATGGTTGACCCAAAAGTTGTTGAGCTTAAGCTTTACAACGATATTCCGCATTTGCTCACTCCGGTCGTAACAGAGCCGAAGAGAGCATTGCAGGTTCTTCAATATTGTATCTGCGAAATGGAGCGACGATATGCTCTTCTCGATGGAATGGGCGTGCGCGACATCCTCAGTTATAACACCCGAATCCGTGAGCGAAGAATCGCAACACAAAAGCTCCCTTACATCGTGGTAATTATCGATGAGTTTGCAGATTTGATGGCTACAAGCGGAAAAGAGCTTGAAACAAGCGTCGCCCGACTTACAGCAATGAGCCGAGCCGTCGGAATCCACCTCGTACTTGCAACACAGCGACCTTCAGTGAATGTCATCACGGGTCTTATCAAGGCTAATATTCCGAGCCGAATCGCATTCATGGTTGCAAGCCGACAGGATTCACAGATTATCATTGATGCAATCGGAGCAGAAAAGCTGCTTGGAAAAGGCGATATGCTCTATACTTCTGCCGTAAATCCAATTCCAACCCGAATCCAGGGAACTTTGGTCGGTGATAATGAAGTTGAGCGCGTAGTTGATTATGTCAAAACTTTCGGTGGCCCTGATTACATTGATGATGAAATCTTTGTTGATGATGACGAAGATGTTGATGAAGAGCCAGGTTTGTTCAGTGACGGCGAAGACCCGCTTTATGATCAGGCTTTGCAGATTGTAATCCAGGCTGGAAAAGCAAGCGCAAGCTACATTCAGAGACGGCTTAAAATCGGCTACAACCGTGCAGCCCGACTTGTCGAAGAAATGGAAGAGCGCGGAATCGTAGGCCCGGCGAACGGAAGCAAACCGCGTGAAGTAATTCATGTGCCGTGAACTTAAAATCCCTCCATGGATTTTAAGTTCATACGAGAAAATTCTGTTCACCTAAAGGCAAACACGGCAAATATCGTTGACTTTGCCGTTTGAATTTTCTCTCTTTGCTTTTACGCCACCTCCATGTGGCAGCCATAAAAAAAGGCACTCGCGGAGAGTGCCTTTTTTGCTTTTAATTAAACTTAGCAGATAACTACTGAGTTATCTGTTGAGCTGAATGGTGCAGGAATATATTTGTCTGCTGCCCAGTCATTCTCCCAGCGTTCTCCATCGAGAAGGTAGCGGAACTGATATTCTTTACCAGCTTCAAGACCGAGCTTTACAGAGAAAGAACCGTCCTTACCTTTTTTGAGTGGAGTTTCTGTGCTGCTCCAGCTATTAAAATCACCAGCGATTGTTACAGTTTTTGCACCCTGAGCTGCCTCTGGTGATACTGTGAAAGTTACATTGCAAGTTTTTTTGTCTTTAGAATAAGATTTTTTCAAAGCCATTTTCAAGCTCCTTTTTTAATTAGTATTAATATAGTATAGCAAAATAGGTTTATATGCAAGACAAATTTAATTTGCCTTAAAAACAATCCTTTTTTACTTTTTGCCCTTGATTTTCGGAGCTTTTCCAGTGACAATCCAGTTCTGTGTGAAATAAGCATCAGAAATTTTTTCGTCAAATACGAAGTCTTTTACAGTCGCAATCGTCTTGCGGCCTGTTACAAGATTTGTAATGACATTTGAACGGCGCAAAGGATATTCGATACCAGTCGCACCCTTTACGATTTCGATTTTGAGACATTCATAAATCTTAATCATCTTGTCCTTGGTGTCATAGTATTCGATTCGGACAGGAATGTATGTCTTTTTGTCAAACCATGAAATGCGGTAAGAATACTCAACCTCGCTCTTTTTGTAAGGAACTGACTTCATCTTCCAGCAAGAATAAGAATTGCCGTTTATAGTGATTTTTGCGTTTGGATCAAGAATGGAATTGTCGTCTTCATCCTCGTTGCGGATTGTCATGTCGTTGTAAGTGAATTCGGTGCCGCCGAAAGATTTCGTTCGCTCTGTCATTGGGATTCGTCGTGACTGACGAAGTTCCGGCATGTAAACATAGCGGTCATCAGCCTTCTTGAGCTTTTCTAGCTGGAGAACCCTCATGCCTTTAACGCTAGCAGGCGCCTTGAAATCGAACGCTACATTTTTAAGGCCGTTATCAACACCACTTCCGTACTGCCAAATTTCGATTTTCTCACTCTTACCGTTTTTGTTAATGTTTTCGAGAATCAGGGTAGAGTAGTTGTAATCTGGAACCCTGTCCAAATCACAAAACACTTTGGCGATTTCATTTGCTGTCTGAGCTGAAAGGCCGAACGATGCAAGCAAAACAGAAACAATAGCAAAAACTTTTATTTTCATTTTACGCTCCGTTACTTTAAAGATATTTATTATATTATTTTAACACAATTTTAAAAAATAGCAATATAAAATCCTGTTATCCCAGTTAATTATAGTGATAGTAACACTATCATATTTTTAAAGTTTTGTCATCGGGGCATTTCGAAAAATATTCTTTTACGCGGGCGCGGGCATCTTCGTTGTCTTTTGCGTTTATCATCTGGGTCTGGAAATAGTGACCGAAACTGAAATTGAGGCAGTAATATGCGAAGAATCTTTGGAGACGGGTTTTCCAGAATTCTGGAGGCTGACATTGCTCCACATAATCGATGAAAACAAGAGCAAGCTGCTCACTGTTGATTGGCTCGCAAGCAAGTCCTGAAAGCTGAGCGAAAATCCATGGTTTCTGGACGGCAGCGCGAGCAATCATAATTCCGTTTGCATGAGGAGCGGCTTTTTGTGCTTCCTCAAAACTTGCACCATCTTTTACATCGCCGTTGAGATTAACAGGAATCTGCGGATAGCGAAGGGCAAGTTCCTCAACGAATTGCCAGCGGGCGCGCTCACGATATTTTTCTTTTTTGGTGCGCGGGTGAAGAGTAAGCATTTGAACGCCTTCACCAACGAGCATATCCGTAAACTCAAAGAATTTTTCGAGCGTGAAATCCTGGTCGCCGAGCCGAAGCTTTACGGAAAGCCTTTTTGCAGGACGGCCGTCTTTAGCGGCATTTTCAAGCGCGGATTTTACGCCGTGAACCATTGCCTGAGTCTCCGAGATTGGCTTTGTCATCCAGGCAATTCCGGCTCCAGTGTTGGCAATTTGCGGAGCAGAGCAGCCCATGTTCAAATCCACGCCGATTCCGCCACGCTCAGCCAGAACGCTGGTCGCCTGAGCCATTTTTTCGCCGTTTTTGTCGGTGAGCTGCCAGACAAGTTTTTCCGGCTCCGGGCCTTCAAGCAGGTAAAATTTTTCCCACGGGCCGTTGTTCAGCAAGGAAGAGGCGTTAATCATTTCATTGAAGTATTCATCACATCCACCGAAGCGGCCAACAAGATTTCGAAAAGCCTGATGCGTAATTGCATCCATCGGCGCAAGAAGAAGTTTCATAGATTATCCAAATTTTAGAGATTGCGGAGTGTTCCAACACAGAGCAACTGCATTATAAATCTTTCCTCATTGAAAAATGGCTCCCAGTCATGAAAACGGCTTATCGAAGCCTAGGGAACGACGGCGTAGCCGGCAAAATGCTCCGGTGAAGCATTTTGAGTGACTCTCCGAACAGCTATGCTGTGAAGGCTTGCTAGCCTGCTACACGCGTTTTGTGCTTGTAACTATATACGTTTGCCGCTTGCGCGGCAGCACAAAACGAGTGTTTTCGTAAGCCGTTTCATTCCCTCGCACCATTTTCAATATAAAATTGCTTGTAATTCAGTTCTCTTGTTTACATCGCTTTTATCAAATCAACTGCTGCATCCATAAAATCTGCGTCAAGCCGCTCTACATCGCCTTCATCGATTGCCTTGGAAATATCCTCGCTCATCGGGATTCTTGCCAGAACTGGGATTCCGTAGTCTTTTGCGATTCCGTTGATGTTGCTCTCACCGAAGACTTTGATTTCTTCATTACAGTGCGGACATTTTACATAGCTCATGTTTTCGACAAGGCCGACAATCGGAACTTTCATCATGTTCGCCATTTTGACTGCCTTTTCGACAATCACGCGGACAAGCTGCTGCGGAGACGACACGACAACAATTCCGTCAACTGGGAGCGACTGGAAAACTGTGAGCGGAACATCGCCTGTTCCCGGTGGCATATCGACGAACATAAAATCAACATCACGCCATTCAACATCAGTCCAGAACTGTTTGACCGCACCTGCGATTACAGGCCCACGCCACAAAACCGGATCAGTTTCCTTTTCGAGAAGGAAATTCATGCTCATGAGCTGGATTCCAGTTTCAGTTTTTACAGGGTAAATTGTGCCTGTTTTATCGCCGGTTGCCTTTTGAGCACCAACACCAAAACTTGTCGGGATTGAAGGGCCTGTGATATCGGCATCGAGAACTGCTGTTTTAAAGCCTGCCTTTCGCATTTTTGAAGCAAGCAAAGCCGTTACGAGGGATTTTCCAACGCCGCCTTTTCCTGAGACAACGCCTATTACTTTTTTAACGCAGCTTCCTTCGCGGAGAGTCGCGCGCAAGTCTTTTGATTTACAATTTGAACCACAAGTCGAACAGTTGTGGGTACATGATTCAGCCATTTAAAATACCTCTTTAGATTCTTCTATATAAAGATAATCAAATTCAGAAGAGAAGACAATAAAAAATTCCATGCTTTCAAAATATTCCGTTTCCGAAAATTGCAAAATTTTGCATAAAAAGATAAAATATCAATAATGCTAAAACTTGAAAATATCGGAATTACATTCAACGCGAACACACCGGACGAAAACACAGCCCTCAAAAACATTAACCTTCAGATTAAAAAGGGCGACTTCATCACAGTAATTGGCTCGAACGGTGCCGGAAAATCAACTCTTTACAATATTATTGCGGGCACATTGAAGCCAACGACTGGCACAATCTATCTCAAGGAAAACGAAAATTCAGCTCCAAAGAATATCACCAACGATGCGGAATACAAACGGGCACGCTATATCGGACGAATCTTCCAGAATCCGCTTTTGGGAACAGCCGGCAAAATGAGCCTTGAAGACAACATGATGATTTGCTACAAAAAAGGCTTCAAGGGATTAAAGATTTCGCTCAACAACAAGATGCGCGAATTCTTCCGAGAGCAGCTAAAAGTGCTTAACATGGGTCTGGAAAACCGTCTCGGCGATAATGTTGACCAGTTTTCAGGAGGGCAGAGGCAGGCACTCACGCTTTTGATGGCCGTTATGAGCCGCCCGAACCTTCTTCTTCTTGACGAGCACACGGCAGCCCTGGATCCGACAAATGCCCAGATTGTCATGGATTTGACACGCCGATTTGCAGAGGAATACAACCTCACGGTCATGATGGTCACGCACAACATGCAACATGCGCTCGATTTTGGAAACCGCCTCATTATGATGAACAAGGGCGAAATCATCAGCGACATCTCTGGCGAAGAAAAAAAGAATCTCACGATGGATTCAATCGTCGAGCTATTCAAGAAGATTAAAGTAAATAACGACAATGTCCTGCTGAACTAGGATTAAATGCGCGGGCATTTGTGCATCTTTTTCCCGGCAATAATATCATAAATTACAGGCTAAAAAAATTGCCAATTCTGTGATATACTATGCTTATGGAAAAAAAGCACTATTATGCCGCAATTGTTGGAACCGGGCGGATTGGATTTTCTCTTGGATTTGATAAAAAGCGCGAACAGCCGGCAAGTCATACTATGGCACTTCTTAAAAACAAACGAATCAAGCTGATTGCCGCCGCTGACTCAAACGAAGAAAATCTTGAAAACTGGCGCAAGTATGTCCGAAAGCATAACGGCAAAAAAGACTTTACGCTCGTTTTTCCTACAAGCAAAGAACTTTACGAAAATGTTACCTGCCTCGATATAATCACTGTGGCAGTCAATGAAGATAATCATCTCGAAGAATGTTTAAAAGCAATCGAATACAAACCTCGCCTCGTGATTCTGGAAAAGCCTGTTGCCCTCAATTCTGAAGAAGCTGAAAAAATCCGTGCAAAAGCAATTGAATGTGGCGTTCCTGTGATGGTGAATCATGAGCGGAGATTTGCAAAAGACTATCTATCGGTCGTAAGTTTAATTGATAAAATCGGCGATATCCAGTCTGTAACAGGAGAATTAGATTCGGGCTTAAGGATTTATGGCGAGGAATTTGAAAAGGACGGAACCTATTCGCTTTTGCATGACGGAACGCATCTGGTAGATATACTGCAATTTTTGCTAGGGAAGGGGAGTAATAACGAACGGTCGGAAGTTACACCCATTCTCAAAACAGCCAACAATTCCGAAACTGATACTACATCCCCTGATACGCCAGCCGACCTTTCAAGAAATGACACCCCCCTTTTGACAAATCCGCTTGTCTCAGGAATCTACAAAGACGAAGAAGGCATTGTCCGAAATTTCTCTGCTCACTACCAATCGGTCGTTAGTAAATTCGGTACAATCCCGGAAGTCACGGTCAAAATGAGTGGACGAAGCAAATTTTTTGAGTTCAGGATTGAAATTCTTGGCACTTTGGGTAAAATCTGCATCGGGAATGGATTTGCAGAGCTTCACCTTCGCGAAGAATCCAAGCTTTACACAGGATTTTATTCGCTCACAAAGCAAAAGCTCAAACTTCCCAAAAAGACAGGCTATTTCAGCGGGATGATTCAGAACGCAGTAGATTTTTTGGACGGAAACAGCGAGCTTGTCTCACCGCTCGAAGATGCGATTTCTGATTTGAAAGTGCTCGAAGAAATTAAAGCAAAGTTTTAGGCAGGAAAGAATGTCACAAGAAAAAACAGCTAAGCAAAATGTTTTGATTATCCAGCCGCCAATCGTGCAGCTTAACACGGCTTATCCGAGCGGGGCTTATCTTTCTGCATTTTTCAAGTCTCTCGGTCACAAAACCCGCTGGCTCGATTTGAGCCTTGAGCTTTATTATGCGATTTTTTCAAGAGCAGGCCTTACAAAACTTTTCTCTCTCTGCGAAAAAAATGCCTTGCAGCTTGCAGACCAAGCCGAAAAATCTGGCGATGAGGCGACGGCTTTCAATCTCAGGCGGTATGTCGCCCAAAAAGATTTATGGATTGAGTGGATTGATTTTATCACGGCGATTTTGCGCCCAGGTTCACGCGAAAATATTTCTTCGGGCTACGAGAATGCCCATCGTTTTGTTTTTGGCGCACATGTTCCGCGTGGCTCCCGAATGGAAAATTATCTTGCGAATCTCGGACACGATTTGACCACAGACGATGCACGCTCACTTGCAAGTTTTGCGCTGGCGGACTTGGCGGACTTCATCACGATTGCCTTTGACAAGAATTTCTCGCTCGTGCGATATGCCGAAAGCCTCACTGTAAGCGAATCAAGCTTTGAACAGGTCGAAAAAGGTGCGGACAGCCCGATTCTCAAAGAATTTTATGAACCACTGCTAGAAAAGTTAGAAGTTAGGAATGAGGAGTTAGGAGTTTTGGAGGGGGAAGTCTCCCCCTACGCGCCCACTTCGTTGGTCGCTACCCCTTCTGCGGGGACACCCCGCAACGCCCCGAAGACACTCGTGCTGATTTCAATCCCATTTGCGGGGACATTTGCGGCGGCTCTGGCGACTGGCCGATTTTTCAAAAAGCACTTTGGTGACTCGGTTTTTGTTTGCTTTGGCGGTGGATTTGTGAACACGGAACTTCGCGAAACAAACGAACCTTCGTTAGATAAATATTGTGATGCGATTTCTTATGACCGGGGATACGCTTCATATAAAGACTTATTGAACATGTCTCCTGCGGAAAATAGTCCTATTTTCAAGTTGAGACAGTTTACAAAAAACGGGATTGTTCCGCCGCTTGAAGAAGGTTCGCCTACTTACGAACAGTCGTTAGCTTACGAAAAGGAAGTTACTTCAAGTCTGATTCCTGATTTTTCGGATATTGATTTTTCTCAGTATCCTCGGCTTATTGATGACACTAACCCGATGCACAGACTCTGGTCGGATGGAAGCTGGATTAAGGCTTATATGGCACACGGCTGTTACTGGCACAAATGCGCTTTCTGCGATGTTACGCTGGATTATGTCAAAGGTTATTGCCCGACGAACATTCACAATCTTTATGAAGGATTGCTTTCTCAGTGCAAGGAAAAAGGCGTTTACGGAATACATTTTGTTGACGAAGCGATGCCGCCAGCCATGATGATTCAGTTTGCCCGCGAAAATATTGCTCACGGTTCGCCGATTACATGGTGGGGAAACGTTCGCTTTGAAAAGAGTTTTACCCGCGATGTTGCTGATTTTCTTGCTTACGGAGGTTTAATCGGTGTTTCGGCCGGGCTTGAATCTGCCACAGGAAACGGACTCAACGCGATTCACAAGGGCACGGATTTGGAATCAATCGTCGGAGCCTGTTGTGCTTTCAAGGAAGCAGGAATTCTCGTGCACGCTTACATGATTTACGGCTACTGGTGGGAAAAGGAGCAGGATTTAATCAATTCGATGGAAACTTTGCGCCAGTTCTATGCAAACGGTTTGCTCGATTCATGTTTCTGGCACAAATTCGTGCTCACACGACACTCACGGGTTTACAAAGAATGGACAGAGGGCAAAATCCAGGACTTAAAGCCAATCGATCCGCAGGAAAAACAGAATGCGCCTCTTTTTGCCAAAAACGGACTTCACTTTGAAGGCGAGAAAAAATCCCAGAAATACGGAGCTTTTCTTGATTTCTCGCTCAACCAGTGGATGCACGGCGAAGACTTGGAAAAACCTGTTCAGAAATGGTTCGACTTTCAGGTTCAGCGACCAAGCGTTCCAAAGGATTTTATCGAAAAAATAATCGCAAAATACGAAGCAAAACGAGACGAAACTTTCAGAAAACCGCTTCCCGAAGACAAATCAAAAATCTTCTGGCTCGGCGGAGAAAAAATTCCGCTCGCGAATGGCAAAATCGGCTGGTTCTACATGGGTGAATTCCACACAGCAAAAAAAAATGCCCCGGAATCTTCTTTCCGAGGCAAGGGATTGTGTGTGCTACCGTAAATTTATATGCAATGCAAAACCTGTAACGAATGCTGTAAACTGGAAATTAACGCCATCAAAAATCAGCTTTCCTCTCTGTAAAAAAGTTTTTTTGTTTGATAAGAACAGCGTGAGTGAAACTGGATGTGTGTCCGCAACAATCTCAAATCCATAAGAAATAAACTGCATTTTGCTCTTGCTGTAATTTTCAAAGACAAGCGGTGAATAGGAAAAAAATAAATTCTGCGAAATTCTTTTGCTGATCTTATGCCAAAATTCAATTCCTGCAAAAATGCTGTTGAACATTACTGTTGAAAGTTCAACTCCTGAAAAATTCTCATCATAAGAATGTTCGATAAAAGAATACTCTATATATGGCGAAATCGTCAGAGAATATATCGGGCGGTACGGGAACACAACCTGAATGCTATAATCTATGCAACGAAGACCTTCGGTATAACGCATATCCTCGCTGTTAAAATCAGGTTTTTCCGTCCAAAGGAAGTGAGTTTTTCTGTCAAAACCAAGGTTAATGTGCGACCTGACTATTTGCAAGTCATACCAGAACGAACGAAACAAGATTCCTTTAAAATTAAGGCCTTGCCTAAGCTGAATATCACCTCCATCCTCTTTTGACAAAACTTCAGTGATAGTCTGCCAGCCTTTCGTCGTCTCAAGAACCCAGCTGAATCCTTCAATAACCCGCTCAGATTTTATTTCAAGCGAATGTGCCGCAATGGAGCAAAGGAGAAAAATTGAAATAAATATCTTGCGCAAGGAAGGATTCAATTTTCTCCAATTAGTAAATTTTCTCACCCAAAAGCCGAGCAATCAAATCCACAGCAAATGCCGCAGTTTGATTCCGCACATCAAGTACAGGATTAACTTCAACGATTTCCGCCGAACGAACCATTCCGAGATCACACATTTCTTCCATTAAAAGAAGTGCCTCACGATTCGTCATACCAGCAGGAAGCTGATAGCCAGTTCCAGGCGCATACATCGGATCAAGACAGTCCATATCAAAGCTAACATGCACGACATCAACCCTTTGCTTGAAAAATCTGAGCACATGCCTCATGACTTCGTTAAAGCCCTGTCGATCAATGTCGGTCATAGTATACGCTTTGACACCAGCTTCTTTCATCAATTTTCGTTCTTCTTTATCAACGCTACGAAGTCCGACATAGCAGACATTTTTTGGGTCAACCTTCTGCCCATCAAAATACAGGTTTGTAAGCTCAGGAATTCCATAACCGCAGCTCGCCGACATACACTCGCCATGAATGTTTCCACTCGGAGTCGTGTCAACTGTGTTGAAATCACCGTGAGCATCTACATAAAGAACGCCAAGCTTTAATCCCTTCTTTTTATAAGCAGCAGAAAGCCCCGCGATTGAACCAAGCGCAATTGAATGATCGCCACCAAGAATCAGCGGAAAATCACCACAAGCGGCAGATTTTTCAACTTCTTCGGCAAGCTGAGTGTTCGCCCGCACAATCGGAGCAAGATATTTTGCTTTTGGATTACCGACTGACTCAAATTCCTGCGGATTTATCTGAATCGGTGAAAAACACTGCACGGCTTTGTGGCCAAGCCCCTCGATTCGCTCCTTAACTCCGGCAAGACGAATTGCAGAAGGTCCCATATCCGCACCATGACGGCTAGCTCCGTAATCCAACGGCATTTCAAGAATACGAATATTCATTTGTTCAAAATCCTTTTTTAATAGTTTTTAGATTCTTGCCAAACCGGCTTTTCTTGCTTCGTCAGCGACGGCTTTTGCAACTGTCTTAGCAACCCGCTCGTCAAATGCACTTGGGATTACCAAATCAGGATTAAGCTCTTCTTCGCTAATCAACGAAGCCAATCCGCGTGCAGCCGCAATCTTCATTTCCTCAGTGATTTTGCTTGCACGGCAATCCAGCGCACCCCGGAAAAGCCCTGGGAAAGCAAGGATATTGTTGATTTGGTTCGGATAGTCTGAGCGACCAGTTCCGATGATATAGGCTCCGGCAGCCTTTGCCTTTTCGTAAGTAATTTCCGGCTCCGGGTTTGCCATCGCGAAGACGATTGATTTTGGAGCCATTGATTTCACCATTTCCTCGCTCACAAGATTTGGGGCAGATACGCCGACGAAAATATCCGCACCTTTCATGGCTTCTGCCATAGTCATGCGGCGGTTGTCCGGGTTTGTGATTTCAGTAAGTTCCTTCGTTAAAAAATCATATTTTTCATAATCTTCTTTTATGATGATTCCGTTGATGTTAAATCCGTAAATCTTTCTGATTCCGAATTTGTGGAGCATACGGATAATTGAAGAACCAGCAGCACCAGTCCCCGAAACTACGAGAGTACAATCTTCCGTCTTTTTACCAGCGACTTTAAGCGCATTCATGATTGCGGCAGTTACGACGATTGCAGTTCCGTGCTGGTCATCATGGAAAACAGGAATATCCAGCTCTTTTATCAAAGTACGCTCGATTTCAACGCATCGTGGAGCTGAAATATCCTCAAGGTTGATTCCGCCGAAAGTAGGAGCAATCTGCTTGCAGAAATCGATGATTTTTTGAGGGTCTTTTGTATCGATACAAAGCGGAACGGCATCAACGCCAGCGAATTTCTTGAAAAGAACGCATTTTCCTTCCATTACAGGCAAACCAGCCGCAGGACCGATGTCGCCCAATCCCAAAACAGCAGTTCCGTCCGAAACGACGGCGATTGTATTGCCCTTCCAAGTATATTTGTAAACATCATCAGGATTTTTATGAATCTGACGGCATGGTTCTGCAACACCTGGAGTGTAAGCCACAGAAAGGTCGTCGCGTGTTTCAAGGGGCATCTTCAATTCAGTGGAAATTTTGCCCTGCCATTCACCATGTTTTTCAAGTGCTTTGTCGTAAATTGTACTCATAGTGGTCATTATAGTACAAAAACTTCGATTGATAAATGGTAAAAATATCATATAATAGAAATATATTGATTAAGGAGAAACTAATGCAATATTTAGACAATTTGAAAAAAAATCGCTCTGTTGACCGAGTAATTTTCCTCGCTGGAATGATTCTCGCATTCATCGGATTCTTAATTCCAACAGTATTTGTAAAAGATGCTTCGGGAACAGTCTTAAAGAATATCTTTGGGGCAGCCGTTTATTTCAACAAAGCTCCTAGCGCATACAACGCGACTTTCCTCGTAACAGTATGGCTCTGCTCAATCGCAGGAATTGCATTGTTCTTCATCACAAAGACAATAATCGGCGACATCATCGTAACACTTCTCGCCATTGCATTCGGAATTGCTTCTGTAATTTCAATCGCTCCTTCCTTGACAGACATGTTCGGTGCTTACACAGAGTTCTACACAAGCCCGGTAACTCCATTCTTCGGTTACACAACAGTTGGCGGCTACCTTGTCGCAGTCGGCATTGTGGCAGCACTCGTCGGCTCAATTCTTGGTGCCGCACACATCCAGCACCCTAGCCAGGCAAAAGCAAACTAAGCAAAACTAGTCCTAAAAAACGAAATCCCGTCTGCTCAATGAACAGGCGGGATTTTTGTTTTTAAAGGGCGAGCTTCGAACAAAAAATTACTTCCATGTAATTTTTGTTCTGCTTTCCCCCTGCATCCATGCAGGGCATTATCTTGTCAACTTGCGATATACTGTCTTATGTGGAACATCATCGTCGATTCCGAGGACATTCTTACGCCATTCCGCGAACCGAAAATCCATCCGTGGATTTTCGGATTCGTACGAGAATTTTCTACGAAAATTCTCTCCTAGCTTTCCTCCTGCATCCATGCAGACATTATCTTGTCAACTTCCTGTAAACAGTTTTGTGTGGTATATCATCATCTAATCCAAGTACAGCTTTTCTCCATTCGACATAATCGCTCCAGCTTCCCTCTACGAAGTGAACTTCGGAATTGTTTTCAAATGCGAGGATGTGCGTACAGATTCGGTCGAGGAAGTAACGGTCGTGGCTGATTACGAGAACTACGCCCGCAAAGCTGTTGATTGCTTCTTCGAGGGAACGGGTTGTCGTGATGTCGAGGTCGTTCGTAGGTTCGTCGAGCATGAGCACGTTTCCGGCTTCCTTGAACATCATGCCCATGTTAAGACGGTTCTTTTCACCACCAGAAAGAACTGAGATTTTTTTGTTCTGCTCGGCTGAGTTAAAGTTGAACCATGAGCAGTAAGCGTGTGCGTTGATTTCGCGGACTGCACCGTTGAGCGCGCGGCCCTTTTCGTCAACCGCACCGAGCTTAACGAGGTCGCTTCCACCTGAAAGCATTTCGTAGATTGTCTTGTTCGGGTCAAGTTTTGAACGCATCTGGTCAACATAGACGAGCTTAACTGTATCGCCCACTTTGATTGAGCCAGAATCTGGAACTTCCTTGCCCATTTTTCCGTCCGGAAGCTCAATTTCCTGACCTGCGGCACTTGCAATCATCTTGAACAATGTTGTTTTACCAGCACCGTTCGGGCCGACGATTCCGACAACGCTACCAGCCGGGATATGGAAGTCGAGATTCTCAAACAAGAGCTTGTCATCGAATGATTTTGTGAGCTTTTCGGCATCAATTACGACGCTACCCAAGCGAGGACCAGCCGGAATTGAAATCTGTGTGTCTTTAAGCTGAACGCGCTTTGATTCTTCGGCGAGCAATGCTTCGTACTTGGTGATATGTTCCTTGTGCTTTGCCTGTCGGCCTTTTGCTCCCGCATGAATCCACTCCAGCTCTTCCTGCATCTCTCGGCGGCGTGTTGAAGCCTGTTTTTCTTCAAGAGCAAGTCGTTTTTCTTTGGCTTCGAGCCATTCTGAGTAATTTCCTTTGAACGGATAGCCTTCACCGCGGTCCATCTCCAAAATCCAGCCCGCAACATTGTCGAGGAAGTATCGGTCGTGGGTGATTGCGATAATTGTGCCAGGATAGTCTTTGAGGTGCCGCTC
Organism: Treponema sp.; assembly: GCF_017430385.1. Lineage (GTDB taxonomy): Bacteria > Spirochaetota > Spirochaetia > Treponematales > Treponemataceae > Treponema_D. Next base: position 5,023 of record NZ_JAFRNB010000141.1, on the reverse strand, counting down.
AAGCCAGGCCACAGTCTCTGCATCCAAGTGGTTAGTCGGCTCGTCCAAAAGCAAAATGTCCGGCTTCTGCAAAAGCAAACGGCACAAAGCGACCCGGCGGCGTTCACCACCAGAAAGAACGTCTACAACCTGGTCGCCCGGAGGACAGCGGAGAGCGTCCATAGCAAGCTCAAGGTTTGCGTCCAGATTCCATGCATCGGCTGCATCAAGCTGTTCCTGAATCTCTGCCTGACGGGCACAAAGTTTGTCAAAGTCTGCATCCGGGTCACCAAAAGCTTCGTTTACCTTGTCGAATTCAGCGAGCAAGTCTGTGATTGGCTTTACGCCCTCTTTTACAACTTCGAGGACTGTTTTGCCCGGCTCAAGGTAAGGCTCCTGCTCCAGATATCCCATTGAATACCCCGGAAGAAGCTTGGTTTCGCCAGTGTAATCTTTATCGATTCCTGCAAAAATTTTAAAAAGTGAAGATTTACCGGCACCGTTCTCACCGATAACACCGATTTTTGCTCCGTAGTAGTAAGAAATTGAAATGTCTTTGAGGACTACTTTTGTTCCATACGCGCGAGAAACGCGATCCATCGTGTAAATGATTTTTTTATCGTCGAATGTCTTTGCCATATTAAAAAATTATACATTAAATAGAAGATTTTGTCTCGAAACTGCGGTATTATCTATTTATTGTTTCTGGTTAATTTTTTATAATAAACTGGATAAATGAAAGGTAAAATCAATTTCAAGTCTCTTGCATTAAAAATCCTTCTCACCGCCCTAATTCTGACCGGCATTTATGTGCTTCTCATAGGACACAACACAACTGATGCCCGCATAATCCAATATCAGGAAAAATTTTTTAACAAAGGCTGGTTTTATTACGATAAAGAAGGCAATGAAACTGCAATCGACTCGCTTCCTGTTCACATTCAGACAGACGGAATGAAGTCAGCTATCTACCACAGACTTGCAGAATTCGAGGACGGAAGAACATCCGTCTGCTTTTATTCACAACATCAAAATGTAAAGCTCAAGCTAAACAACCAGACTATCTACGAATACAAGACAGAGGCTGTTCCAAAATCAATCATGTCATACCGTCCTGTCTATAATTTCACAGATCTACCGCCCATTTCCGCCGGTTCCATATTATGTATCGAAACAGAAGCCGTAATTCCTTCCAGCGCAGGAGATTATGAAGAAGTCTTTTTCGGCGATACGGCGCAGATTCTTTTCACAATTCTTCTTAAACACATAAACAGCTTCCTTCTCGGAGTAATGTTCATTGTCATCTCTGTCCTCTTGTTCGGAACTCATCACCTGTTCTCACACACGAACAAAAAAGATTACACCTTGCTTCACCTCGCACTTCTGACTTTCACAATCGGTGTCTGGCAGCTCGACGACTCAACGCTTCTTCTTTTCTTCACCGGCTACCTGCCGCTTCTCTGGTGCTGCAAATATCTGTCACAGCTTTTCATACCGATTTTTACATACTTTTTCGTCAAAAGCATTTCGCCTAAAACCAACAGCAAATTCCTGAATGTGTTCTTCTGGATTACGATTGCTGCCGTAGCCGTAGAATACATTCTCCAAATCACAGGCATAAAGGCAATCACGAACACACTTTTTATCTCACATTTTATTTATCTGACAGCATGTATTTACACCCTGCGAATTCTTTTCAAGGAAGACTGGATTAAAGTCAGCAAGCTAAAATATCTTTTCATTGGCTCAATGATTTTATCAACGGTGATTTTTGCATTCACTGCCATTTCAATGTTCAACAACAAATTCTTCAGCTCCATGATGAGTTTCGGGCTTGCGTTCACATTTATCTCAATGATTCTTATCACTTACCAGAAAGAACTTAAGCTTTTTGAAGAAATGAATCTTGTGAATATGTACAAACATCTTGCTTTCGTGGACATTGCCACAGGAGTGAACAACAAAACTGCATGGTACACTCTCGTAGAAAATTTCAACGAAACCACCAGACCGCAAGGTGAATACTGCATGATTGTTTTCGACATGAACAATCTTAAAAAACTCAACGACAATTTCGGGCATCTAATCGGAGACAAAGTAATCAAAGCTTTCTGCGATTGCCTCGTAAAGATTTTTGGCTCAAGCGGCGCAATTTACAGAATCGGCGGCGATGAATTCGTCTGTATATGCCAGAATATTTCCCGCGAAACCGTGCAAAAACTTCTTAAAAAATTTGACGAAAGCGTACTTGCGCAGGAAGAATCTGAACACAAATTCTCTGCCGCGTACGGATATGAATTCTTTACGCCACATTCACCGGCTGATTTCAACAAAGCCCTCGAAGCCGCCGATGAAAAAATGTACAACACAAAAGTTGCGATGAAGGCTGCAAGAGAATAAGTTTGAAATTTAGAAAATCTGATTAAACCGAAAGCCTAAGCTCAGCTGACGTTGAAATCAATTGCCTCGTTTGCAGGAATCGGCTTAGAGAAGAAATATCCCTGAATCGTGTCGGCACCGAATTCCTTGAGACGAAGATACTGCTTTTCTTCCTCAACACCTTCAATAATCATGTTTTTGTCCAGATCGTGCATGAGGTGAATTATATTGCGGATGAATGAATCCTTGCCCTCAACAAGGTATGTGTCAACCAGAGACTTGTCGAGCTTGATTACATCAACTGGAATGTAGGTGAGATAACCGAGTGAAGAATAGCCCGTACCGAAATCGTCCATGAGCAGACGGATTCCCAAGTCCTTGAAGCGGCGGAAAAAGCCATCGGCAAGGACGCTCTTTTCTAGGAACAAGCCTTCGGTAATCTCAATCTCCAAGAACTGAGGCGGAATATTATATCGCTTGAGCAAATCCTCGACGAAATCAACATAGCCGTGATCGTTGAGCTGATTGCTCGAAAAGTTGACCGAAACAGGATGCAAGGTCTTGCCCTGATCACGCCATGCGGCAAGCTGCTTGATTACAAGCTCGGTGGTGATTCGACCGATTCGCCAAATCCAGCCGCTGCGCTCCGCAACAGGAATAAACTGGCCCGGATAAATGCCAGGTTCCTTCATTCGGACAAGAGCCTCATAACCGCTGACTTCTTTTGTCTGTGCATCAATCTGCGGCTGATAAAGCATGAAGAATCCGTCGTTGTCGAAAGCCTGCTGAAGCTTTTCTTTGATACGGATTTCTTCGAGAGCCTTTTCTTTCATTTCATCATCATAGATGACAATGCCGTTCTTACCGCGCTTTTTGGCCTCGTACATTGCCGTTTCTGCATTGATGACATGCTGCTCCGGCGGCGTAATTCCGTCTGAGCAAGAAGCTCCCATACTTGCTGTGATAGCAAGAGTCTCATCACCAAGCGGAATAGGAGCACGGATAGCCGCAAAGAGCTGGCGGACAATCTGACATTCCATAGTAAGAACTTCATCAGGAATCACAAGAAGAAGCTCGTCACCGCCAAACCTCGCAATCTTCCATCCGCCTTCCTCGACCATTCCTTTAAGGAGTGCAACAACATACTGCAAGATACTGTCAGCAAGCGAGTGACCATAATTTTCGTTGAGCATTTTGAAATCATCAATATCAATGATGATTATGGAATAGACACTTTTTTCGGTCATTGTGTCACGAAGCCATGCCGTAATCGTGCGGCGGTTGAGGACATCAAGAATCTCATCATATTCAGCCTGATAGCTCAGCTGTTCCTGAGAATCCAGAAGAACCTTCTGAGACTTTTTAAGCTCGGCGATATATGTCATGGAAATCATCTTGCCGCATTTTGAGTAGAACATCAAAACAACCAGCGTAATGAAAAGCATTATTATAGGAGGAAAGATTTTACCATAGTGAGAGATGAATGACTCCGGCTTGTTGTAGAAAATCGTATCTTTTGGAAGAAGAGAAAAATCAAGCTTAAAATCCTTCATAAGACTGTAGTCGAATGAAGTGCGGCTCTCCGTATAATCGACAAGTGAAATTTCCGGGCGAGAACCTTTGGTAAGCACCTCCTTGACCATTTCACCAACTTTTACGCACTGCTCCTCAACATCCATGTGAATTCCACCAAGAACGCCCATTCCTTCGCCACCGACATAATTGCGGAAAATCGGAACCGTGGCAGAACGAACGACCGTGCCAGTTCGGGAAAGCATCGAATAAACATTCTGATTTTTGTCAGAATAGCAGTTCATATAGAAGAGAATTGAATCTTTTGGCAGCTCGGCAAGAAGGAATACCAAATCTGACTGAGAGAGAAGGGAAGCGTCCAAATCAACGAAAGAATAACCTTTGTATTTGTCGCGGAGTGTCCAGAATGTGCTTATATCAACTTTGCCCGCGACTGACTGATCATGGAGACCGATAAAAGTCTTGCGGTCCGGGAAAAGAGCTTTCGCAAGATTCATCGTCTCCTCAAGGTAATCATTTTCATAGAAACCCGACATCATCGGATTTAGAGAAGCCTTTAAAGCAAGCTCGTAATCGTTTATACCGAAGAAAATAACCGGAATTTTTGGGAAAAGCTCTTCCTGATATTTGATAGCGAATTCAAGGGCTAAATCATCACCAATAAGAATCGCCTCGTACTTTTTGACCTTTGAAAGGCGTTGTTTCATGAAATTGAAGAACTCATCGCCCGAAGTATCTCCTCGGCCATTGGAATACATGTAAGCAACATCATATTCAATTCCGTTAGGATATAAACTTCGCTCAAGCCCCTTAACCTGCGCATCATAAGTAAAATAAAGAGGATCGTAAGAACTGATGAAAAGAACCCGGTGATAGACTTCTACAGGCCGTTTGACAACTTCTTTTTTATCAATACCCGTTACAATAAAACGCAGGAAAAAAATCAATAATGCTAAGAGGCAAAGAATACTTAACCAAAGTGAAAAATTTCTTAAAAAGATAAGAGTCTTTCGTTTATCCATGTTAATCCTTTATCTCAATCTATTCTATAATTATATCACAACATGAAAATTTCTCAAGAAATTATTCAGTTTATCTCAATTTTTTTTGCTATTTTGCACTATATATATAT
>NZ_JAFRNB010000140.1 GCF_017430385.1 Treponema sp. | reverse complement strand
GAAATGGGCGCACAATACAAAGAAATTTTCGGCATTTGCCCGACGGTAGCTTCTTCTCTTGGCGGGTTCAGCGTGATTCTCGGTTATATGCTCAGCCCGTTCAATGTGAATTTTTACAAGATTGCACAGCACTGGGGATTGAATCCTTATGACCCGGATTTTGCATCTCTTTCTTCGGGCGACACTCCGAGTGCAGAAAATGAAATGTTCTCCAGTCTCGGAATCAAGCCCACGAAAGCAATCCGAAAACTTTATCAGAAATTTCCTCAGAGCGTGATTTGCTATTCTGCCGCCAAAGATTTGGGATTTACGGACACAAATCTTCTTCAAAAAACGGCATCAATCGAGTTTTACGCTTTTCTGAAATTTTACATGATTTCTTTTGCAGGCGGGGATATTTCTTACACAATCCGAGTTCTGCTAAAAACTTTTGTCCGTGACATGCTCGCGATTTCCGACCAAAAAACTGTCTGGAATTCCATCGAAAGAACCGTGAAATTTTTTGTTGAGAAGACAGTTTCCAACATCACGATAACCGACGCCTTGAATATGTACATAGTGTGCAGTCCGTATCTTACGGATCAGGAAAAAAAAGAAGTGATGCACGAAGGTTTCAATTCTTACACGCATGATTTTCTTCTTCGCAGACAGCATGAGCTTGCACAGGACGGCTCTTGCTGCGATGTGGACGGTGATTTTAACCTCGTGTTCCCGATTGAGCAGAAATTTCTGGATTTGGAATACAAGGCCGGGCGACAATTCCGGGAAAATCCGGCTACGCATGAGCTTGAAAAAGTTCCTGATGAAGAGAGATGGTGCTTTTATGTTGCCCGCGACAGCTTTACCCTGAAAAAAATCGGCAGCAAAATGCACAATTGCGTAGGCTGGGGCTACAAAAATGCCGTGTTCGAGCGGCGTTCCACAATCGTGTATGCCAAATTCATGAACAAATGCAAGATTTGTATTGAAGTCTCGCCACAATTCACTATAAGGCAGGCACTAGGACCTGCGAACAGCCAGCTAAAAGGAGAAGCCCTGGAGGCGTTTTCTGAATGGTGCGATAAAAAGAATATCGTCCGCAAGAATGTTTTTGGAAGGATTCACATTGCGCCATAAAAATTTAACGATTCTCCTCCAGTTCACTATGTTATTGGTGAAAGAGGTGCAAAAATGAACGAGAAAAACGATGTGCTTTCACAGAATGAAATCGATGAACTTTTGGGAAAGATGGGAGATGCAGGGGAAACGGAGAAAATGCTGGGAAACAGAGTACTTTCACAGCCACAAATTGACAAGATTTTTAATGTGAAGCCATGTGATCTTGGACGAGCCGATGTGTTCACGAATCCTCAGAAACAGGCAGTTTCACTCATGTTTGAAAAACTTGCCCGCAGGATGACAACATGGTTTTCAGCCAATCTAAGGCAGCTGTGTCATTTTCATGTTTCAAGCGTTGATGAACTTACTTATGAAGAATTTATCCGCTCAATTCCGACTCCGACTTTGATTTCTTCCGCAAACTTTGGCAGTGAGAAAATCGCCATTCAGATTGATCCGTGCATTTCGATTGAGATGCTTTACAATAACATAATCCAGCTTCTCTACGAAAAATGCGATCCCGAAACAAATGACGAAAATTCAGCCGAAATTTTCTCTGATTTTTTGCATGATTTGAGGGTGCGTGCCCACTATGGTTATAGCGAAAATGAAATTGCCACATTGGAGCAAACTGTAATTAGGCCGATTCTTGGAATGCTGGTAAAAGCCTTCATGAATTATGAAGAAGAACTCAATCTCTGTCCGGAACTTGTTGCAAAATATCCGCACGGACTAAAGCCGAAAGCTGTAAAACTTCCCATGCCGACCATCATCAACACGCAGAACAATCCTCAGTTTATGCAGATTGTTTCGCCGAACGAAATTATAATTCTTATCTGCATTGAAACAAAAATTGGCGATGAGGAAGGATTTATTAACATCTGTCTGCCACGTACCTTTGTGGAAAATGTTTTGATTGCAAGCGGTTTGCTTTTTGGAAACAGCCCGCAAAATGATTCTGCATTTCAGAAAGACTCAAAAGGAAGCGGCTATGTTTGTCTCGGCAATTTTAATCTGAAAGACAACGACCAGCTTGAAAAAGGAAGTGTTATCGTACTCGACAGACTTTGCGGTGAATATGTAACTCTGCATGACAGTGTAAGCGGAAAGATTATCGCAAATGCAGAAGTCGTAAAAGTTGATGATAAGTTTGGTGTAAGAGTGATGGAAGTTTGTAAAAGAGAAAATAAATGACAGGATAAATATATGAAAAAAAACACAATAGACATTCCCCAGGAAGAAATGGACAGATTTCACAAAGCAATGAACGCAGAACGTACAGAACAGGATGCCCGCCTTGAAAAACTGATAGAATCAGAAAAGGCGAATATTCCTTCAAACGAAGAAATCATAAAAATGATTCCGTCAAAAGCTGTGCGCGAATATTTACAGAAAATCGGTCATCAGTTCAGCGAACGGGAACGTTATCTTTTGTGGCTTTACCTCGACCCCAAAAAAGAAGATGAAAGCGAAGAACTTTGGGAAAAAGGCCGCTATGTTTCAGTTCCGCATCCGTTCAGGCGGGGCGATATAGTAGTTTGCTATGACTCTTATCCTGCGTTTACAAATTCAGGGGAACACAAAGGCAAATATGAAATCGGCATAATGAGAAGCTTTTCAGACGATGAAGATTGGACAGATTGGGATAACGATGTAAAAACGCGGCTTAAAAGCGTCACAGATTTTTCTGATGTCTCTACCACCGTTGAGTTTTTGTACCCAGACGGTAGTTTCAGCCACGAACATCCAAATCCTATGGAACTGGAATTTGCCCGCGATGTTGAAGGAGCCTTACCAGAAGACACTCCAAAAACCGACTATCTTGAAGTTGCCTCTGATTTGATAAAAGGAGAGGGCTCAATTGAGCTTTTACAAATGTACCGCGACGATTATCTTGAAAGTGCACAGCATCTGAACGAGCTTCTGGAATCTATCAGACACGAACTTCACGAATATGTGTGGGAAAATTTTAATTCCTACCGCAAGCTTTACATTCCTGATGATTCTTTGCCGATTCAAAAACTTACGAAAGAGCAAAAAGATGAGGCTTATAGTTATGTCTGGCGAATGAAGCATAATGTCAAAACAATCGAAGACAATATGAAAGACCTTGCAATTCCGACTGCAACATTAAAAACAGCGTTCAAAAAAGGATTGCCTCATAAACGAGATGAAGAAATTGAAAGCGAGAAAACATATCTGAAAGAAACGGGTTCTATTATTTCTGATATTTACGAAGACTACAAACTCGCCCAAACACAAGTCAAACTCTTTATGGAAATGCAGAATGCACCGAGAAAACAGTTTTATCAGGTGCGGCTGTTAAAGGCAATCGGAAAGGCGGAAAAGATGCTGAACGGGTTGATTGAAATTACCGGGGTAAAAGGTCAGACTCTTTCAGATGAAGATGTACTTTCTACAGGAAATCACATTATCGACAAGCATATTAAAGCGTTTAAGAATCTTTCGGGTGGTAAAAAATGACAAATCTCAAAAAATTGATTCCATCAAAATCACTTCGGGAATATCTTGGGCAAATCGGGCATGAGTTTTCGCTTTGTGAAGAAGCCGCTTTGATTTATCAAAATCCTCTTTTGCGACAGGATGAAAGACTGGATGCCTTAAACGAAATTGCAAAAACTCTGTACCTGCCAGAAAATGACGGCAAGCAATTTTCAACTTACCGCAACTGCATTGACGGCAATCCTGACTCTGACGAAAAAATCACGGCGACAGAACTCGCAACTCAAATTGAAGCCCACATAAAATCTGATATGGAAATTGAAATAGACTTGTTTCGGAACACGCTCGAAGGCATTTACGAGGTTGATTGTTCTGTAAAAAACGAGAGCTTACGTGGTCTGCCTTACGACACTTTTTCCTGCCCAGCCTTTTCATCCATCGAAAAAGCTATCGATTATGTAATGACTGGTGAGAACGACAAGCTTCTTGATTTTATAGTTACGCTCCGCAAAATTGACGAAGGTGATAAATACGTTTCCGGCACCTTTAACGGCAAAGGTGAGCTTTTACAAGTTGATTCAACTTTTATCGGGACACAAGCTTTTGATTCGGACAATTGCCTTGATAATTTTTACTGCGAAATTCCCTACCTCTTTAATGACGGCGACATTGTGCAGGATTTATCAAGCGGCAGAATCGGCGTAGTAAATCATCTGGGTGGCGAAAAAGACGGAAAGTTAAAAAACATCTGCAAGCGTTACCGTGATTCCAGCGACATAATCGTTCCAGTAGACTGCCTTGACGACGACGGAAACTTTGTCTATGAACCGTTTTACACACCTTGCGTAGATTATGCCCCTCGTTTGGACTACTCAAAAGGTGACGGCGAGTTTTTGTACGAGGCTTCTCTTTTGGTACAAGGTAAAGGCTCTCTGGAATACTTTTGTAATCTGGTAAAAAAACAAAATTTGCGATAGTAACGCACGAAAATGCAAGTTATAGGGAAAAGTGTAGTTTTTGATAAAAATCTTTTATAAATTACTTAACGCTTTACCCTTTGTCTACTATGTTATAGATAAAAGAGATATACGAAGGAGAAACTTTATGTGGGAGGAAAAGCTTATTGAACTAACCAAAGACGAAGCCTACGAAGGCACAATGATGAAATCTTCCGCCGGAAAATTCGGGATGATTAAAAGCCGTGGTTCAGATGGCATTGAAATCGTGGCTGTTGAACTGAAAGATTTTATGCCAGTCCCAACCAACAAAGTGATTGCTCAGTACAAAAATATTGATGAAATGATTTCGGACGGCTGGGTGATTGATTAGCGGAAAGACTAGCGAAAAACTATCGGAGGATTGGACATGAGCAATAAAATTCTTTCTCAGGACGAGATTGACGAGCTTTTGCAGGCGATTGAAAGTTGCGAAAAAGATACAAAGCCTGAAGAACGAACCCGCAAGGTGAAAATCTTCGATTTTGAGCGTCCCGATATAATCGGTAAAAGTACAATTCGAATCTTGTCTAATATTCTGGAAGAATATTGCGTTTCTATCACAAAATACTTTGTGAATGATTTGGAAATTCCTGTAAAAGCTCATGTTGCTTCTGTAGATCAGCTGACCCGCGAGGAATTCATCCGTTGCATTCCAACACCAACATTCTCGTTTTCGACTGTTTGGCTTGATGGAGTGCTTTTGTTCAATGTGAATCCTGCAACTTTTCTCGAAGGCTTTTTGGGTAGAAAAGCAAAGAAAATGAAAAAGGGGCAGAAAGCAAGATTCTTGTGGAGAAATCCGAGCGCATTCGAGAAAAAGATTTTCAGTGATTTTGTGGCGAATCCCTGCTTGAAACGGCTTGAACAGGCATTCTCAAACCGAAGCAATAGGCCTCTTCCTTCTATGTCGGAAATCAAGTTTGAGGATAAACCGGTCTTTCTACCTTACGGTGAAAATTATTGTGAGATGGGGGCGATGGCGACCATTGAGCTGAGTTTTGAAGGCACTGGAAAAAACAAAAAAGATGATTTTTACCCAATAGACATTTTCTTCAATGCTCAGATTCTCGAAAATCTAAGTGAGCGGAACATAATTTATCATGGCGAGAAAAACAAGGTGGTGGAACTTGAAAAACCGAGAGAAAATCTTTTGGTTGAACTTGGCAGGTGTCGTCTTAGCGATGAGCTGAATCTCGAAAAAAATATGATTCTGGAACTGAACAGTCTGGCAGGAAATCCGTTGAAAATCTTTATTGACGGAACGGAGTGCTGGACTTGCGAGGCTCTTTGTCTTGACGATTCAAAAGCTGTTCGAATTAATGAAATGAGTGACGGTCAGTTTGAGTTTTCAGATGATGAGAAAAACACCGATGATTTTTACAACACTCGCGTGATTCTAGGCTGGACGAATGTAAGCAAAAAAGAAGCCGATGGTTTTGGCGAAGGTTCGGTAATTGAGCTTGAGCAAAAATGGTACGAGCAAGTCTTTGTCTACAAGAACAACAGACTGATTGCAAAAGGAGATGTTATGATTCTAGATGAAAATTTCGCTGTGAAGATAAAAGATTTGTGCTAGAGACATGAAAGATTTGCCTGCATAAAACTTAACGATTTTTCCTTTGCTTACTATGTTATTAGCAAGCAAAGGAAATTTCAGAAATCTATTTAATTGAGGTGAAATTATGATAATAAGACTTTTAGTAAGAACAATCAAATTATTCGTTTTTTGCTGCATTTTGCTTTATACATTATTTTTTCTGAATAAACTTTTTGACTTAGAGCAAAATGCTCCGGTGATTAATAATTTTCTGGCAGCGATTTCCGATATACCAATTCCTGGAGCAGGAAAACTTGGTGGCATTGTTATACTCGTTGTCGGCGCGCTTACATTATCAGGTGCTTTCGATGACTAAGGGGGTGATTTGCAGAAAATTGCGAACAAATCTTGACGCTATCCAGATTCTCATAATGACAGACTTTTTTTCTAAAAATCATTAAAAAATTTAACGATTCGCAATTTCCCCACTATGTTATTAGTGAATGAAGTTTTTAACACTAATTGCATTTGGAGGCAAATATGGAAATCTTAACTAACGAG
>NZ_JAFRNB010000139.1 GCF_017430385.1 Treponema sp. | reverse complement strand
TTTGCCATTTACTTTCCTCCTTGGCGTTACGCAATAGACTTGAACAACCTATTGTACACCTTCGAGGAAAGTTTTTTTTGCTATAAGCTTTTGCCCACCACCCGCATAGCAGGTGGTTTATTGTGAAAACATTCCGCTTCGCTACATGTTTTCACCGGCTCATGCGCCGTAACAATAAAGGCTGCCACGATCGGCAGCCTTATTTGTTTTCAATCAATTTTCAAATTGTTCTTTATTTAAAGCAGTCTTCATTAAGATAAGGGGAAAATTCATCATTTCTTCTGTATTCTTCTTCGCTTTTTTCTTTATAAAATTTATCATAATCAATAGATTTTTCGATTTTTGTTATAGAATCAACCGAGAATAATTGTTTTGTGAATGATGTTATCTTTGTTTGAAATTCCTTTGCAATAACTTCTTGAAAATCATTATCCGTTACAAGTGTCAAACAAAACGCCTGTAAAATTTTATTCAAATCCTCTTCTTTTTTCTTTGCTTGTTCTGCAATCGTATTCGCAAGATTTTTTTCAACAAATTGGGAATGAAGAAATTCATTAAAATGAAATGGTTTTCTGAGTTTCATATTTTTCTCCAATTATATATTTTCATCAGGTTTGGCAATGCAACGCACTTTAATGCCAGCCCTGCGAATTTGTTATTTCCACTGCAAGAAATCTTTTGAGCCATCACGCAGAGTAAAGTAGGTTTCCGCATCTACCCATTTGCCCGGTTCAAGTTGCAGTTTGTAGGTGAGCACGCCGCGCTTGTCCAAAATGACGCTTGCGCTTTCCCAGTTGTCGGCGGCAGCAACACAGCGGTAGTCAATGTACACCTTGCAATCTGACAAATCGACTAATTTCTTGAACAGTTCTTTTCGCTCGTCGATGTGAACATTTTTGTATGTAGAATATAATTCCGTGAATAACTTAGTGTATTCTTCTTGCAACGCCACACCGTTTTCTTTTGCGAATGCAGAACGCATTTCTGCCAAGTCTTCAACATCTGACCAGCCATAGAGATTTTCCGTGCCGAAGATGTAGCCAACAAAAGAACCGCAATCTTCCTTTTTATACGATTCAAGATTTTCATATTCGCGGTGCTTTTTCATTCCATCGGGATAATCGTCCCAATGTTCATTTACGAACTGAACGAATTTTTTGTAGTATTGAACTCGTAGGAGCGGAACGCCATCGGCTTCTTCTTCAAGTTCATCCAAATTGTTTGCCAATCCGTAATTTTTTATGTATTCTGGATTAGGTACATAGTGTTCAGCATCTTTCGCAGTTGCATTTGTTCCACAGTTTTCATAAACAAATGTGTTCAATTTTTTGCGGGCAATGTCATACTCCGTCGGCGTTCCGACACCAATATATTTTCCTAGCCATGTTTTGTATTCATCTTCGCTCGCTTTGTTGTGCTCAAAATACCAATGCTCATAATCCGCACCATCATGCAAGTATACCGTTACTCCATCTTCGCCGACACTGCTGACATATCTTCGCCATTGTAAATAATCTTCAAGATTGTCGCCGTAACTGTCAAGTCTGCGGTATCCGCTGAAAATAAAGGAAAATATATCGTCTTCAAAACCAGTGTGAGTATCATTATAAGTTTTATACAATTCAAAAAAATCTTTGAATGAAAAAATATTCAATGGTAAATAATATACTGGCTCAATGCCCAAACTAAGGATGGTTTTTCTCAACAGTTCAGCAGGTGTTTTTTTGTATTCTGAATAATATCCCATAACGGAACTTTGTGCCCATTTTTGATTGTATGTTTCTTGTCCCCATAGTTTATTTTTTTCAGAGAGATTATAAAGGCTCACCCCGCTAAAATCACAATCCCGACCTATAATACCGTTTTCTAACGGTTGCATGAACGGTTTCTTCAGAATATTCGGTATAAACTGATTTTTAAACGATTTTGCGTATTCTTTTGATTTTGGCTCATACCGGAGCACGACATAAACTCCGCCGTTCGTTTCCGCACTTTGAACGCCTGTCTTAAAAGTAAAATCGCCGTATTGCTGAATGTCGTTTTCCACGGCTTTGTATTGGTTTTTGAGGATTTTGTCAGTCGTCTTGGAGATTTCTCCCGCCTGCTGATTTTTCAGTTTTCCGCGGCTCAAATCATCTTTATCGTTAAAGGCAAAATCAAAAATCATCCACGGAAGCACAAGCCCAAGAAAAAAGCCCGTGATTTTGCTTCCGTGCAAGGCAAGAAATTTCTTCCACGCTAAATCGCTCTGACTTTTCCCAAAAATCGCCGTTACGGGCGCATAATCGTGGATTTTTTTGCCCAATTCCCAGCCATAATGACTGCCGAGCACACAGAGGATATATGTCAGCAATCCCAAGCCGAAATTCGCGGTATCGGCAATAATAAAAATGGTAGGAATAAGCGAAAGTAGCAGTGACGGCAAGAACGACACGACCGTTTGCTTATCCAATTTGAATTTTTCAAGCATAAAAAACTCCTTCACAGTAAAATAGATTAAGATTTTCTTGATTTTAGAAAAACCTTGATATTATACAGTATTATTACATTATTTTATTAAAATTATCAATATAAATCAATTTTATTTTAATTTTGCTCTGTAATTTTATTTTTCAGAAAAAGGCATTCTTAAAGAATGAATGCAATCAGAGAAACTTTTGTGAATAATCTCAAATTTTACAGAAAGAAAAGGGGAATTTCGCAAGAAAAACTTTCGTATGCCGTTGGAAAAAGTATTGCTTACATAAATCAGATTGAAAATAAAATTTCTTGGCCGCAGCCCGAAATGGTTGATAAAATCGCAGTCGCACTCGAAATTCCGTCGTCCGCGCTTTTTGAGGAAAACGGCAGCCCGCAGAACAAAAAAGACTTGTTTGAAAACACTTTCGGAAAATCGCTAGAAAGCGAGCTTCTCTCTCGTATTGAAAAAGATGTGAAGGAAGTGTGCAGTTTGATGTAGAGAAAAATTCATTTGGGGGCTACCTGCCGGCCGGCAGGTCGGCTGTTCCGCCGTTCCGAACTATGCCCTACAAGATGTAGGGTGAAAGCAAAGATACCCTAGCCCATCGGCTTACACAGAAATCTCTTCTTTTAAAGAAAGCACTTCTTCCAACGAAAGAGATGTTATTTGTGCCGCCTGCTCAGCAGAAAGCCCCATTTTAAGTGCATTTTTTGCATTTTCAATAGCATTTTTTTGCGCACCACGAATTTCACCCTCTTCCAAATCGTAGGCTCTTTGTCGTTCCCATGTCATATACTGAACCCTCCATTGAGTATTGTGCTTTGCATTGAAAATAAAATTTCCTAAATCAGATGTAAACTTTCCTTTCGCCTTGTTTGAAACCAAAAAATTGAAAAAATCTTTGATTTCCTCATCTTCTGATATTTTAGCACATATCGGAGCTATAAAAAAGTGTTTGTAAGCACGGTCTCCAAGTTTTACGACATGATTTTCCAGACAAAGATTTTCAAATGTATAGACAGGCATATTTTTTCTGAAAATATCCGTCATGCAAAGAAAAATCACATGGGAATTTTTCAGTTCGTTGTATTTCTGTCCTGTTTTCAAAGTATCAATATCCATCAACCCTTGATAGTATCTTGATCTCTCTGGAATATCTTTCGTATTGGCGACCTGTATTTCAATATCAAACATCTGGTTAGAATCTTTAACAAACACATCAAGTCGAATTCCCCTCGCGTCATAATCAATAGCGATAGTTTCCTCATTCGACATTTCTATTTTCTCAATTTTGATGTTTAGGAGCATTTCAATCAGATGTTTACAAGCATCCGGATGATGTCTCATCACTTTATAGAAAATAAAATTATTCGCAAGAGTCAGATTTTCCCACTTTTCAGAAAAATCTATCTCATACTGATTCTTATTTTTCCCTGCCATTTTCGCACCTCGCAAATAAATCTTGTGAGACACTTTCTTTTTTCTCACACATATTTATTTCCAAAAAAAGTGCGTTTTCGGCAATGTGATTTGATAATTTTTTGTTATATTTGAAAATTTTTAATTTCCGGGGGCTACCGACACTTCATGTCGGTCGGGCTTTCCGCACTTACGCGCTAACCGCGCTCCATTCCTTCGTTATACTACGGAACTGCTCCGCAGGTGCTACAATCCCTAGCCCAAAAGTTAAATAACTTGACCATATTCATAAATAGAATCGCTTGCAAGGTCTATATAATCATTCCAAAAAATGCATGTACGGCTTTCATCAAGAGAAAACTGCTTCCATAATCCATGTATATTTACTAAATCCTTAAATGATTCAATTGTATTTATATCTTGCGCGACATCATAGAGAACTTTTTTGCCATCATCAAAGAGAACTTCTAATTTATAATCGTCCCTATCTTTAACAGATTTTATTCTTGGAATCATAGATTACTCCAAAGGCGGAAGTTTTTCTATTTTTTGGCTGTTCCACATTTTTTCCAATTTTTCAGTATTAAGTTGGAGCCATTCCTTTACAATAGATTGAGCTTTCTGAGGTAAATCACCTTCTGTCATTTCTAATGTTTTTAAATCAAAAATGCCAGCATATTCGCCATAAAGAGCATGAATATGAGATGGTTCATGTTCCTTAGGCTTGAAGAACATTTTTATGACTATTCCGTAAAATCTTGAAATTTCTGGCATAACAACCCCCAAACAATGTAATTATATCACATCTCAAAAAATTTTATGAAAAAGTCTGATTATTTTTCCAAATTTTTATAAAAAAAATCCCGCCTCAATTTGAAGCGGGAAAAATATTATAGAAAAAATTTACTTTTCTTGATGGTAATGAGTTCCACACTGAACTATATACAATTTATCACCATCAACTTTATAAACAAGTCTATTTGCAGAATCAATTCTTCGACTCCAGTAACTTGAAAGTTCATGTTTCAAAGGCTCAGGTTGACCACGACCTTTATCCTGACCGTTGCGTTCGATGTCATTTATCAAATCATGAACCATTTTTATCAGTCTTTTCTGATTCAGTTCGAAAAATTTACAGTAGTCATCCCATGCAACATCTGCCCAAACTTTTAGCATTACAGATTCTCCTTCAGTTCATGAATCTGACCGTTTCCAGCTTCAATTTGGGCAATACTTTGTCTCAAAAATTTCATATTTTCTTCTGAGTAAATATAGGGGTCGTCTGCGGCTTTCAATGAGAAGGGAATTCCATTTTCACGAATTGTTGCCTTTACGAAGGCAGTTATCGCGGTAGTAACATTCAATCCAATTGAATTAATAATGCTTTCAAACAAGTTCTTGTCTTCGTTCTCAATTTTTGCAGATATTGTAGTCATATTTACTACCTCCAACTACAGTATACTACAATAATATAATTTTTGTCAAAATACACATGTCGGCTGACAAAAAATCTGCCCACCGGAAATCGGCGGGCAGAATCCTTTACTTAAAAAGTTTAATCTTAAAAGTGATAAACCGCACCGGCATGAATTGACCAAGAGAACACACCTATTATTCCCATATTGTTGTTTGTATCAAGATTGCAACACAAGAATTTCAAAGAATTACTGCTTTGTCATTGTGCCAGAAAAATCACCTGTTACGGCGACCGTGTTCCAGTCATCAGAAGTCTTGCAGGTCAGATTAAGACCCATTCCCAAATCAGCTATTGTTCCAGTTATTTTAACTGTATTTCCGCTTCTGGTGTATGTTCCTGTCGCACTTCCTACAGTTTCCTTTTTAGAATAGCTAGAATCATAGCCTTGCGAAGACCAGGTGTAATCATTATTTATTGTAAGAATCATATAAGCCGGTCCAAGAGAAGGATTTGAAAGACTTCCTTTGTATCTTCCTGAAATCGCTTCCGTGATTCCCCCTGAACCTTCCGACGAACTTGAATCATCATTGTCCGAGCAAGAAACAAAGCACATTGCCAACATCAGAACAACAAGAACTGAGAAAAATTTGAAAAATCTTTTCATAAAAACTCCTTTTTGCACGAAATGCAAGTGATTTTATTGAGTTTTGTCATTAAAAAATGAGAAAACTCTTTTCTTAAAATAGATTATATATCAAAACTCATTTTTATCAAGTAAAAAAATATCTTTTGTCATATTTTGAATCATGAACTTTTGGAAAAAAGTCGATACTGAACTAACTTATTTGGGAAAAACGCGGAAAGAACTTGCAAATTCAATCGGATTTGATGTAACGAACATCAGTTTTGGAATCAAACGAAACAGTATTCCTGCTGCCGACACAGCCCTCAAAGTCTCTCGTTTTCTTGGAGTATCTCTTGATTATCTTCTGGACATGAGCGACGAATCTTCCAAAGAATCAGTTAATCCACAAATTTCAGAAATCGAAAACAAATTACGCCGTTTTTCACAGAACGATTTAAACGCGATTCTTACCGTAATAAACGCTTTGAATGAAAAATATTAGAAAATTTTCTTAAGGTTATTTTTCGTTGAGAAAATTCCTGTTTCATTCTAAAATATCCCTTATGTCAGAACAGCTTTACAAAGAAATTTTTGAAGAGGCGATGAATCTTCTTCGCGAGGAATACAAATCAGCGGGCAATGAAAACGAATTCATTTTGAATTTTAACCTTTCTTATATTGAGGACACTATTTCTGAAATCAAGGTTGGTGTCGCATCAAAATTTTTGTGGGATCGCATGGTTCAGAAAGGTAATGTCGCAAAAATTCAGTCTACAATCGCTGAGCTTTCAGGTCAGAGCATAAATCTTTCGCCGGTTTTCAATTTTAAACCACAGGGTTCTTCTCAGAATCAAGTTACGCAAAATCAAGTTTCTCAGGTTCCGCAGGCTAATGCTGAATCTCCGAAAACTGCTGAAACTCCGCCGCAGGATAATGTTGATTCAAGTCCAAAATCTCAGCCAAAGAAATTCTTTGATACTGATTCGCCGGATTTCTCAGCTTCCCCTAAAGCCAAAAATCTGTCGCAGATTGATCCGCACCCGCAGCTGATTGAGGATTTCACTTTCGAGAACTTCATTCCAGGTGACAACAGCGACTACGCTTACAAGGCTTGTCTTGCGGCGGCTGAAAATCCTGGCAGCAAAAACTACAATCCGATTCTTCTTTACGGTCCTTCTGGTGTCGGAAAAACTCACCTGATGGTCGCTATCGGAAATTACATTTACTATCATAATCCTAAGCTCAAAATCGCTTACATCACCACTGAGTCGATGATGAACGAATTCACGGCCTCTATCCGTGAGCGCACGACCGATAAATTCACAAAAAAATACCGAAAGCTCGATGTCCTTCTTCTTGATGATATTCAGTTCCTTGAAAAATCAGAGAAACTGCAGGACGAGCTTTTCTACACTTTCGATGAAATCTACAACCGAAAAGGCCAGATTGTGTTCACAAGTGACCGCCCGCTCAAAGACATCAACGGTATCGTAGAACGGCTCAAAACAAGGTTCGGCAGAGGCCAAAATATTGATCTTAAAGTTCCTGATTATGAAACCCGGCTTGCCATTATTGATAAAAAACTTGAATTCCAGGGAAAAACAATCCCGCAGGATGTAAAGGAACTCATCGCTCAGACTTTCCAGTCAAGTGTCCGAGAACTTGAAGGCGCGCTTTCCAGAATGATTGGCTATGCCGAGCTTATGAACAAATCTCTTACAATTGAGATCGCAAAGGAACAGCTTAACGATTCAATAAATCCTGCCGGAAGCGGAATCATCAGCGTTGACACAATCCAGAAAGCCGTAAGTGAATTTTACAATGTCTCTGTCGATGATTTGAAAAGCTCCTCACGCAAAAAGACTGTTGCTGTTCCACGCCATATCGCGATTTATCTTTGCCGAGAGCTTACTGAATATTCGCTTGATGAAATCGGCGAGGAATTCGGTGGCCGAGACCATTCGACCGTAATTTCTTCTATAAATAACATTGAAGACAGGCTTAAAACCGGAGACCTTGCTATTTCTGACATCATAAAGGCTCTGACAAAGCAGATTGGAAAAGGCAATTAAATTTCCCGCCCCGAATAGAAATTTCGGGGTATTTTTTTTATCGAAATTTGTGAATTCATTGCTAAATTCATGTGGATTTCGTGTGGAAAACTTTTAATATTGTGGAAATGTGGAAAACTTGTTGAGAACCTTAAGATAGTTTTTAACCTTATAATTTTTTATGCGAAAAAGAAATAGAATACTTTTCAACAAATTCACAGCCCTTATTATTACTACTACTAAATTCTTTAAAATTTAGATATAAATAAAATCTGTGAAAAACTTCGGCTTAAGGACAGTAACAAAAAATCCATCCGTGGATTTTTTGATTACAACGAGAAAATTCTATTCACCTAAAGGTAAACAGAATTTTCTCTCTTTACATTTACCCTGCATCCATGCAGGGCTTTAAGGAACTAAAAAGCCAAACGAGCACGACAACTAAAGTACTCGCAACCCGAAGGGGAAGCCCCAAAAAATTCTTATTTATAGAAAAATTCTCTTTAAAAATAAAGGAAAATTTTCTATAATAGAAAGACATTTACAGGAGTTGAAAATGAAGTTTATTTTTGACCGAAACGCGATGATTAACGAAATTTCCATCGCACAGGAAATTATTTCTACTAAAAATGAAGTGTCTGTTCTTTCAAATGTTCTTCTGATTGCAGAGGGCGGCACTCTTACAATTAAGGCTACTGACATCAAAGTAAATTTCCAGACTAAAATTCCTGTTGATATAGAAGAAGAAGGCTCAACTACTGTTCTTTGTGACAAATTCATGGGTATTCTTTCAGCTCTTCCAGAGGGCGAGATTGAGTTCCTTCTCAAAGACAATGACAATCTTGTTTCAGCCGTAATCCGTCATTCTACAAAGAAAATTAAATATCAGCTCAACTGCACTTCTCAGGATAAATTCCCTGAAATCGCAATCGCTGAGAAAGTTTCATTCTTTGAGGTTCCTGCAAAAGAACTCAAGGCTATGATTACTCAGACAAGCTTTGCCGTAAGTGACGATGAGACACGCTACTTTATGAACGGCGTTTATTTCGAGAAAAAGGATGACAGGCTTGTTTTGGTTGCAACTGATGGCCGACGACTTGCTTATGCAGAAAAAGCTGTTCTTGCCGGGGTTCCAGAGTTCCCTGCTGCAATCGTTCATCCGAAGATTCTCAATGTTGTTGCAAAACATGCTTCTGATGAAGGTCAGATTTCAGTCGCAATCGTTGATAAGATGATTTTCTTCAAGTTTGCGAACTATGAATTCTCTTGCACTCTTATTGACGGTCAGTATCCGAACTATGCGCGCGTAATTCCTGAGTCACAGGCACATTCTTTCAAGGTTTTGAAGAAAGAATTTGTCGATGCGCTCAAACGAATCTCAATCATGATTGATGAGACACGAAGAATTATTTTCAACCTTACACCAGGCGTTCTTACAATCACTTCAAAATCAACTAAATTTGGTGATGCAAAAGAAGAGATTCCGTGCCAGTACGATGGCGAGGAAGTTTCAATCTCGATGAACTACAAGCACATCGATGCTCCGCTCAAGGTTATGAACAGCGAGTACATTACATTTGAGTTTACAGAGGTGATGAGAGCCGTAACGCTCCGACCGGAGCCAGCAGCCGATTACTTCCATATCCTTATGCCGATGAGTGCGGAGTAAGCAAGAAAGTCCCTGCCTGATGGTAGGGATTTTTTTTATG
>NZ_JAFRNB010000138.1 GCF_017430385.1 Treponema sp. | reverse complement strand
TGCATGGTGTAGGTGTTTCCTGCGTTAATGCCCTTTCTGACTGGCTTGAAGCTACTGTCTGCCGTGACGGTCACATCTATCGCCAGAAGTACGAGCGCGGAATTCCTGTTACAAAGGTAGAAGTCATCGGCGACACTCAGGCTCACGGAACTACAATCCGATGGAAGGCCGACAAAACTATTTTCACTGAGACTACGACTTATGATTTTGATGTTCTTTTGCAGCGACTTAAAGAGCTTGCTTTCTTGAACAGCGGAATCGTGATTACTTTCCGTGACGAGCGTCTTGAAACTCCAAAAGAAGATGTTCTCAAATATGAGGGCGGTATCGTTCATTATGTAAAGGAAATAAACGCCAACAAAAAAAGCAAGTTCTATTACCCGGAAGAGCCGATTTACATCACTGGCGAAAAGGACAACGTAATCACTGAGCTTGCTTTCCAGTACAACGACTCATATTCAGAAGACATTCACACTTATGTAAACGACATCAACACGCGGGACGGCGGAACTCACCTTGACGGATTCAGAACGGCATTGCTCTGGGTTTTGAACAAGGCACTCGATGGCAACGAAAAGATGAAGAAAAAGATGCCTGACCGTGACGGCAAATTCGAGCCAGGCGAAGACAAAAAAGAAAAACTCACGGGCGAAGATGTCCGCGCGGGATTGGCGGCGGTTCTTTCAATGAAAGTGCCAGAACCTGAATTCGTCGGACAGACCAAAGACAAACTCGGAAACACGGAAGTGCGCACGATTGTCGATTCGCTTGTAAAAGAAAAACTTACAATTTTCTTTGAGCTGAATCCTGTCGTCCTTGAAAAAGTGCTTGAAAAGGCTGTGGGCGAGGCTGCCGCACGAGTTGCCGCGCGAAAGGCAAAAGAAGCCACGCGCAAAAAGACGGTCGGCGCGGGATTCCAAAAACCCGAAAAACTTTCCGACTGCTCAATCAAAGACAATCCCGAAATCTGCGAAGTCTACATTGTCGAGGGTGATTCGGCGGGCGGTTCTGCAAAGAAAGGGCGCGACTCAAAAACGCAGGCAATCCTTCCTCTGTGGGGAAAAATGCTCAATGTCGAAAAGGTCAGCGCAGAAAAAGTCATGGGTAACGACAAGCTTGACCCTGTAATCAAAACTTTGGGAACAGGATTCGGAAAAGACTTCAACATCGAAAAACTCCGCTATCATAAAATCATCATTATGGCCGATGCCGATGTCGACGGAAGCCACATCCGCACCCTTCTGCTCACATTCTTCTTCCGCTACATGCCGCAGCTGATTGAGCACGGATATGTTTATCTTGCAATGCCTCCGCTTTTCAAAGTCCAGCTCGGCAAAAAAGAGCCTGTTTACTGCTACTCTGATCAGGAACGAGATGACGCTCTTGCCGCTTTGGGCGACCAGCGAGATAAGGCAGACGTTCAGCGATACAAAGGTCTTGGTGAGATGGACGGTGAGCAGCTCTGGGAAACAACAATGGATCCAGCCCACCGAAAAATGCGGGTGGTGACAATCCCGGATGCCGAGGCCGCCGACAAGATTTTCAGCGTCTGCATGGGTGAGGAAGTAGAACCACGAAGGGAATTCATCGAAAGCAACTCAAGCTACGCGAATCTGGATATTTAGGATTTGTGGGGAGAAAGTGAACGCGTTCGTTCACTTTTGTGGGAAATCGTTCTTCTATTGGCGAACGAAATTCGTTTGTTGGTAATGAACGAATTTGAAAAGGAGAAATCGAAAATGAGTTATGATGTCTTAGAAAAAGAAATTAGAGCATTGCCCGAATCTTATATTTCGGAAATAAGCCAGTTTATTATGTATCTAAAACTCAAAGACCATTTCTCAGATTTTGAAAGCAACAATTCTTACGAATCTGCACTTTCCGCATGGCGTAACGGTTCAAAGTCATTATTTGAAAATCCATCAGATGCCGCTTTTATGCAAAATGCTTTTAGAGAATTGTTTTGCGGTAAAAGATGAAGGAGAAGTATAAAAAATGCAGACTATTCCAGATTATCAAACATTAATGCTTCCGCTTTTGAAAAATGTTTCTGATGGAAAGGAACATAAAATAAAAGAAATTATGGAATCTCTCTCTAAGGAATTTTCTCTTGGTGAAGAAGAATTGAACATGATGATTCCAAGCGGAACTCAGAGTATTTTTTACAATCGTGTTAGTTGGGCAAAAACTCATTTGAAAAAAGCGTGTCTTTTAAATGTCGAAAAAGGAATCATAAAAATCACCGAACGCGGGAAAAATGTTCTGGCAGAAAATCCTGTGAAAATAGATACGAAATTTCTTAATCAGTTTGATGAATTTCTTGAATTTAAAAATAGGTCAAATTCTAAAAAAGAAAAAATTGAAGTTGAGCCTGATTATACAAAGCAGACTCCAGAAGAACTTATTGATACAGCATTTCAGGATTTTCAAAAATCTTTGGCAGAAGATTTGCTCGAAAAAATTAGAAATGTCAGCCCATCATTTTTTGAAAAATTAGTTGTTGCTCTTCTTGTGAAAATGGGTTATGGCGGTTCAATAAAAGATGCCGGAAAGGCTGTCGGTAAAACTGGCGACGAAGGAATTGACGGAATCATAAAAGAAGACAAGCTTGGACTTGATGTAATTTACATTCAGGCAAAACGCTGGAAAGAAAATAATATCATCGGTCGTCCAGAAATTCAGAAATTTGTCGGAGCGTTGGCTGGGCAAGGAGCGAAAAAAGGCATTTTTATTACGGCTTCATCATTTTCAAAAGAAGCATTGGAATACAAGCCAATGAATGACACAAAAGTCATTCTGATTGACGGAATGGAACTTGCAAATCTGATGATTGAATATAATCTTGGGGTTGCGCCTTTGCATAGTTATGAATTAAAACGAATAGATAGCGATTATTTTGAGGAAGAGTAAAGTGGATTTTCAAAATCAGACCGAAATGGATAAAAATCTTCTCGTTGTGACCGCAATACAAGGTTATGCAGAAAATCACCATATTTCTGAATCTGAGGCATTTGACAAGTTTTCTATGCACAATATCCAGAGCTTAATACGAGAACAATACGATGCTCTTCATACCCAATCTTTGGAAGAAACCATTGATTTTGCGGAAGATGTGATGAAACGCTGTGAGGAGAAAAAATGATTTTGTATCACGGAACTAATACAGCGTTTTCAAAAATAGATTTGTCTCGTTCAAAAGATAAGCGTGATTTCGGAAAAGGGTTTTACACGACTACGATTTATGAGCAAGCGGAAAAATGGGCAAAAAATCAGTTCATTCGTTTTGGCGGAGAAGGAAACTTTGTAAAGGTTTTTGAATTCAATCCGACAAAAGATTTGAAAATACTTGAATTCAAGTCAATGAATAAAGATTGGCTTGAATTCGTAAAAGAAAATCGTACAAAAGGTGGAGTTTTTCACGATTACGACATTGTAAAAGGACCTGTTGCAAACGACAATACAATGCGAACAATAGCCTTGTATATTTCAGGAATTTATACTACAGAGCAGGCAATAGAGCAACTTTCTTTTTTCAAAGTGAATGACCAAATTTCTTTTCATACGGAAAAAGCCTTGACCTGTTTAAATTTGAAAGAGGACAGAGAGGTCTAAATGCCAAAATATATGTGGAACAATCAGGACATTACTTTAGACATTCTCATGAAGACAGAACAGGTTGTCCGTATTTTGTCAGAAAAACTGAAAAAACCTTTTGATGAAGAATTGAAGGATTTCTATAAATCAAGAACATTCCGGGCATTGAAAAACACGCAGTCTGAAATGTGGGCTGAAAGTGCTGAGTTTATTGCGGATGAGTTTGAGAGGGAGTAAAAATGAAATTTCTTACAACTAAAGGTATTGCGGCTAGCATAGAAGACATAATAAAAAACTCAAAAGAATACATATATATAATTAGTCCTTATGTAAAAATTGACGACTCTTATATTGAACGGCTTTATGAAGCTGAGAAGAACGGAATAGATATAAGTTTGATTTTTGGCAAAGAAGAAATGAAAGGATTTGAAAAAGATAAATTTAGAAAGTTTAATAAGCTTAAAATTTATTTTCTCGAAAATCTTCATGCAAAATGCTATTTTAATGAAAGAACAGCACTTATTACTTCAATGAATTTATATGATTATTCAGAAAAAAATAATCGAGAAATGGGAATTGAAATCAATAAAAGTGAAAATTCTGACATCTATGAAGATATTATTAAAGAAGCTGAATCAATAAAAAGTCGTGCTGAGTTAGATAAGATTGAGAATTTGAATTCTAAGAAAAATAATTTCCATAATACACAGTATTCTATAACTGGTTACTGTATTCATTGTAAAACTAGGATTCCTTTTGATAGAGACAGACCTTTATGTATTGATTGTTTTAAAGGTTGGTCTCAATCTGGGAGACCATATTTTCAAGAATATTATTGTCATAAATGTGGAAAGAGAAGTTTTAATGAACAAATAGATTTAGAACATTCTCTTTGTAATGAATGTTATTATCATAAGCGTTAGGGATTGTAGTGGCGGCGGGAGCCGTTCCAGAGCGTAGCGGCGGAATGGAGTGCGAAGGCACGGAACCACGAAAAGCCCGACCCGAATGGAGCGTAAGCGACCGTAGGGGTGTACCCATAAAAAACACAAGATTCTTTTTTTGCAATTTGGTATAATATCTCTGAATAAATTTAAGGAAAAAATGTACTTATGTTAGAAGAAGAAAAAACCCCGGAAGGTGGAACGGTCATAAAGATTCCGATTGAGGATGAGGTCAAACAGGCTTACATCGACTATTCGATGTCGGTAATTGTTCAGCGAGCTTTGCCTGATGTCCGCGATGGTCTCAAACCTGTTCACCGGCGAATCATGTATGCCATGGACAGTTTGCACCTGGCTTCGAGCGGGAAGACTAAAAAATGCGCTACGATTGTCGGTGAAGTTTTGGGTCACTATCATCCGCATGGTGACGCTTCTGTTTATGATGCTCTTGTACGCTTGGGTCAGGATTTTTCTCAGCGATATACGACTGTAACTCCGCAGGGTAACTTTGGTACGATTGCTGGAGACCCGGCTGCGGCTTACCGATACACCGAGGCCAAGATGTCGAAAATCACCGAGGAGATGGTTTCTGACATTTCAAAGAACACTGTGGACATGGTGGCGAACTTTGACGACACTACAAAAGAGCCGGCTGTCCTTCCTGGAAAATTTCCTTTCCTCCTTTGTAACGGTACGACAGGTATCGCTGTTGGTATGGCGACTAACATGCCGACCCACAACTTGCGCGAGGTTGCGGCTGCAATTTCTGCCTACATCGATAATCCTGAGATTTCAATCGATGAGCTCATGCGCTACATCAAAGGTCCGGACTTTCCGACTGGTGGCACGATTTATGGCCGGGAAGGAATCAAAAAGGCCTACAGAACTGGCCGTGGCAAAATCACAATCCGCTCAAAATTCACTATCGAAACTGACAAGCGTGGTCATGAAAAAATCGTCTTCACAGAAGTTCCTTACGGTGTGAACACGACAAATATCATCAAGAAAATCAACCAGCTCAAAGACGACAAAATCATCGAAGGAATTGCCGATGCGAACGACGAAACGAGTGACCGCGTTGGTATGCGTCTTGTAGTCGAGCTTAAAAAGAATGCTGTCACAAAAATCATACTGAACCAGCTTTTCTCAAAAACTGAATTGCAGGCAAATTTCGGTGTAATCAACCTTGCACTCGTTCCTCAGGAAAAGGAAGGCGAGCCACGATATGATGAGCCTGGTCTTCTCACTCTTAAGCCGACTTACCTCAAACCGCAGATTCTTACTCTCAAGCAGCTTATCCAGCATTTCGTAAATCACCGTGACGAAGTTATCACACGCCGCACGATTTATGATCTCAAAGTCGCAAAGCACCGAATGCACATCTTGCAGGCTTTGATTACGGCAATCAATAACATCGATGAAGTAATCAAGATTATCCGCGGAAGCGACACCACTGAGCAGGCAAAGCTCCGCTTGGAAGAAAGATTCAATTTTGATGACGAGCAGGCACAGGCAATTGTCGATATGCAGCTCAAACGCCTCACTCACTTGCAGATTGAGGACTTGCAGAAAGAAATCCGCGAATTGCAGGCTTTGATTGATCATCTCGAAGATTTGCTTGCCCATCACGAAAAAATCCTCGGAATCATCAAGGACGAAACAAACGAACTCGCAGATAAATATGGTGATGACCGAAAGACTGACATCGTTGCAGATGAAGTCGAAGAAATCAACACAGAAGACATGATTAAAGAAGAAGAAGTCGTCGTGATGATTTCAAAGATGGGTTACATCAAGAGAGTTCCTCTCACACTCTACAAAGCGCAGAGTAGGGGAGGGAAGGGCAGCTTAAGTGCCAACCTCATTGAAGACGATTACATCAATCAGATTTTCATCGCCACAACAAAATCATACATCACATTCATGACTGACGAAGGAAAGGCTTACTGGATTAAAGTTCACGAGATTCCTGAGTCGAGCCGAAGCAGCCGTGGTTCAAGCGTAAAATCTTTGCTCCAGCTTTCTGCGGACGAAGAAATCACAACAATCGTCACCATGAAGGATTACACCGATTCTCAGTTCATCTTTATGGCAACTGCAAACGGTGTCGTCAAAAAATGTCAGACAACAGAGTTTGCAAATGCAAAAACACGTGGCGTAATCGCAATCAAACTCAAGGACGGAGATAAACTTGTATCTTCTATTTTGACTAGCGGAAATAAAGAAGTTATGCTAGTCACACGTAGAGGTCAGGCACTCCGCATAAATGAGGAAGATGTAAGACCTATGGGACGTGCAAGTGCCGGCGTTACAGGTATCCGTCTTTCACAGGGAGACGAACTTGCAGCTGCAATTTGTGTCGAAGAAGGAAAAGACGCTCTCGTTATCACAGAAAAAGGCATTGGAAAGCGAGTTGACTTTGAGGAATTCGGTCAGCACGGACGAGGAACCGGTGGTCAGAAGATTTTTGGCAACACCGACAACAAAGGCGAGATTATTGGAGCTATCGCAGTCTCTGAAGATGCCGAAGTTATCTGTATGACTGGCCAGGGCAAAACTCTCCGAATCAAAGCCTCCGATGTTTCAAAGCAGGGACGAGGAGCTTCTGGAACAAGAGTAATCAACATCGATTCCCCAGACTATGTAGTAGGATTCGACAGCGTAGCCCAAGAAAAAGAATAGAGCAAAAATTAGGGCACTCCCCACACAAGTGTGGGGCGGGCTTTTCGGGGTTACGCCTTTCGGCTTCATTGCCTGCGGCAACGGCTAACGCCGCCCCTACAATCCCTAGTGCAAAAAAGCCGTGCATCGTGAGTGATGCACGGCTTTTTTCTTGAAAGAAAGTATTGTTAATCTTTATTCACCATACGCTGGCAATGCAGAAAGTTCTTTTATTTCTTCTACTTCATACAGTTTGTCGCCAGTGTAGAGCAGTGTCGTTTGCCAAGCTTCTCCATTTATCGTAAAGGAACAGGTTAAAACCCCATTATTATTTGTGAAAGTACCGTTGCAAATTTCAGTACTGTCAGACTTATCAAGCAGGGAAATCGTTCCATTTGTTTTTGTTGTGAATGTCCAGCCGTGTTCATCGTCATCGGAAAAACTTGAGTTCAGACCATCTCCGCTTTGTCGAGTATAAATGTCATCGGGGCTTCTATATCTGTAATACTTTCCTCCCGAAATGCAAATTTTTTTGGATTTGCCACCTTCATAACAGACGCTTCCGTCTTTGTAGGTAATCTCCTCTTTTTCATTTTCAGCATTAAAACCAGAAATCGTCTCCCAGTTTTTCGTGTAATGGTAATAGTACATAAAGCCTTTTAGCGCACCGTTGCTTTCCGTTTCGTTTGTGAACACAACATATTCCTTTTGTTCTCCAGAATTGCTTCCATCGCTCCACGGATCATCATCGTTCCAAAGAAAAACTTTGCCTTTCATGCCATCAATGCTTGTTGCAATAACGGTTGTTTTTGATTCGGAATTACCGCCGCTTGAGCCTGAATCATTGTCACCGTTTGAGCATGAGAGAAATCCGACTCCAACGACTAAAGCAAAGAGAGCTGACAACAAAATAAAAATTTTCTTCATAAAGTTCCCCCTAAAGTTTTCGATTAGAGAAATATAATTTCTCAATTTAAAAATTATATTTTCTCAAATTGAATATGTCAAGTTTCTCATTTAGCGAATATTCTTTTACCTATGGAAGCTGTAGAAATCAAGAAAATTTTTACCGAGAATATCAGAAAGTATCGTAATTTAACTGGCATGACCCAACAAGAACTTGCGGAGGAAGCAGACATATCAGTTGGTTTTCTTTGTGATTTGGAGAGCGGTAAAAAATGGGGTACACTGGAAACTATGGCGAAGATTTCAAAGGCGTTGCGTATCAAGCCGTATCAGCTTTTGCTTCCAGAAGAAAACAAAAACTTTGATGTTACGCTTCACGAAGATTTATCGGAATTGGGGCAGTTTATCACGCAAGCGGTAGAAACGAAAATAAAGCTTTTGATGAAAAAGTATTCGATGTAATAATTAACTTATGCTTAGTTTGAAACAACAATAGGTACGCTCTCCATATAACACACATCGCCCGATAAATCAACTTTATTGTTCCAGATCGTCTCGCTGTCTATTTCGGGATTTTTATCCCAGCAAACATTGTTTGAATCATCAATGTAAACGCGTTTGAAATTATCAAAATCAGCAAAGTGATTGTTAATGTAAAATTCTTGTTTGGCATAGCAGACAAAAGTTTTTTCGCCCTGATGCAAAGTAGCTTGCCATTTTATGTATTCGGCTTATTGTGCTTTTTGTGGTTAAGCTCTTTCAAAAATGCACGAAGAAAACTGGGTATGGAAAGAAGGCAGAAGCTCGGCTCTTGTTGAAAAAGGCAAACCGGCGGATTTTTACGAAATTAACAAACTTAGTGATTTAGATCCTTATTACAGCCCTGATAAGGTTTGTAATGTTTCTACCGCATGGGTAGAAGGTGTAAAAGGTGACGGAATCGGTGAGTGGGTGATAATTCCTGTTGAACCGACTAGTGATGCAGAGTCTAATCTTTGCAGTACAGGAGAGCACGCCATAAGCAATGAGATAACTCTCTATGTTAAAAATGGCTACCAGCAGAGCGAGGATTTGTATAAAAAGAACAACCGCGTAAAAGAGGCAAAGGTAAGCGTTTATGCCACTGCCTACGGAGTAGGGCAGGATGAAGCATTCTTGATTTGGAATCCAGAATGTGTTCATGAGGAAGTCATAACTCTTTCAGATGAAATTACAGAGCATCCTTTTTGGTTGAATTCAAGTACACATAATTTTATGGTAGAACTTCCCGAAAAATATTGTCGAAGTGAGCGCCCTATAAAGTTCTTTTTGAAGTTTGAGATTTTGAGCGTTTATAAAGGCTCGAAATATGATGACACCTGTATTTGTGATATGAGTGCAAGTGTCGATATTCCTATGTAAGAAAAAAACGTGAGCCGCATGTCAGTTTCGATGTACGGCTTTTTTTTGTTTTAGCGTAAGCCTAAAAATGCTTTCTCAGTTAGTAACAATTTATGAATCTGAATTAAAAGCTGGATTAAAATGACAAAAGAAGATTTAGAAGAAAAACTGACATGCTAGTGTGAATTTTGAACTAAATAGCTAAATTTCCACTGTATATAGTGTTTTTGATTTTAAATTTTCACTATCGGTAGGTAGACAATATTAAAAATTTTGCTGATTTTGAAATATTTTTACTATTGTTTCACATGAAACATGCCGATAATTATTTCTTTAAATTTTGCAAAAATTTTCACTTTTTTTGCTGACAAAAGTTCGTTTGTCGTATAAAATATTTATTGGGGATAAGGTAGTGAAAATCAGTCATTCTCCTTTTCGTTCATATCATAGTGACTGATTATTTACCATCAGGCGGCCGAAGAAGCTAAAGAGTTTCTTCGGCTTTTTTTGTTTCACATGAAACACTTCCGTCTGAGTTTGTCTCTGGAAAAAAATCTGTTTGGAAATTTATAAGTTAAAACGTTTATATGAATCATGCTTTTGTTGTATGGAGAGAGATAGGGGAGGGGCTGGGAGTATTATCAGTAAATTTTCCACAAAATGTTTAAAGTTTGTGGAAAATTCTGAGTTATCAACAGGTTTTAAACATTTTGTGGATAAGCAGAATTGTTTCATGTGGAACGTAGCAAAACTTGTTTTTTATATGATTTTTCGTTTATAAAAAATTGTTTTGCATGAAACATGATTGAAGGGGGGGCTTATATATTTTTAATTTTTCCTTTGCAAAGAACTGTTTCACATGAAACATATTCGGAGTTTTGTTCATTAAAAATCTTTCTCTGCTGATATAAACAAGCTGGAAAGAAAATCCCGGTTGTTCTTTCCAGCTTGTTCAAGAAATTTTGCATGGCTGAAATCTGTCGAAATTCCCATGTACGCAGCATTATCTTCTTTGCCAGAGTTTATGATTTCTTACGCCAGGTTCAATGTTAAGATGTGAATCAAACGGTCTTTTTGGATATATTTCCTTTTTTTCTTCTTTGTAAACATTGTTTCATATAAAACATAATTGTCCTTTTCTTTGCGTATTCTGCCAGTTTTTCATTTTCAAACATTGTTTCACATGAAACAAAATAATCCTTTTTGGCAGGAAATTATATGTAAAAATGATTCTGATGTTGAGTTTTTTCCTTAATGAACGATTTTTCTTCATATTTGAAAACATTTCTTTTGGAGATCGAGGTATTTCTTTGGAGAATAATCACAATTTCACTGTTCAAAAAGAATTCTCTTGTTGAAAAAAACTTATTTTGGGCTGCGGAAATGTTTTGTAAAAATAACAGATGTCGCCAAATCTTTTTTTTGTTGTTTTTCCTGTTTCAAGACTGCGTATAAGGTTCCAGAAACTTTTTCTAGGTTCTTTTCTAGCAAATAGGGGAGAAAAATCCTAGCCTGAATGTTTCATGTGAAACTATATGAAATATATCGAATCTATGAAAAGCCGGTTATGTTCTTTCTGTGTGGACGGTAGGTTTACGATTTTCTTGAAATCTGCGTCCTAAAACGATGAATTTGAGATTATTTCTAAGAGTTTTGATGTTGATAATCAGAGTGGCCATCTTCTCATGTAAAGAATGTCTTGAATAGATCTCCTGCTGGTTTAGCACATGATTTTGACGGATGTGTTTTTTAAAACTCGTGTTTAAGCTTTAATCTCATTTTCTATAGGGTTTCCACATCCAGGGATTTGTTTCACATGAAACAAACTTTTCAACAATTTGTTTAAAACTTGTGGAGAAGTTTGAGTTATTAACAAGTTATACACAATTTGTGGAAAACTAAGAGTGGTTGGTTTGTTTCTGATAGATATTTTCACTGTTTCACATGAAACTTTTCCACGAAATGTTTAAAACTTGTGGAAAAGTCTATGCTCCCTAGCGATAGTAAGGATTTTGAAATTTATGGCGGATTCTACATGCTTGGAGCTTTAAACTCACTTTCGTTCGCTTGGATTTTTGATAGTTTCTTGTTCAATGAGCCAGAATTTACAAAAAAAAGCCTGTCGTTAGTTAGAATTTTTTGCCAGGGCTTTTCTTAACAGTTTGCAACTCATTTCCAAAACAGTCCTGTTAATTAAAAAATAACTAAGGTTCGGTTATTTTTATGGTGTAGGGATTGCTTTATTTTACAAAAAATGACGCGCGGGATTGTAGCAGCGGCGAAGCCGTTCTTCGACATCCATGTCGTAACGAGAACTGCGTTCTCGGAGAAGAAAAGCACGCGATGTCCATGTCGCGACTGGATATTATAGACATGGTTGGCGGAGAATGGAGCGGTAGCGGAACTGCGAAAATGCCAAACGAGCACAGCAACGAAAGTGCTCGCGGATGTAATTGATTCGCGCCAGATTTTTTATATGCACAGATTTCTCTAAATCAGTGCTTCCCTAAGTTTTTTTAGCGCGGAATTGAGTTTTTCCATGTCGATGCTGGAATAGTTGAGGATGAACTGATGAGAGGATTGGGAAGTTTTATTCATCTCAAAATCGCTTATTGAGCTTATCAAAATTCCTTTCGATGCAAGAATTTCCTTGAATTGTTCGTCCGTGAGTGAGGTATTGAATTCCAGAATAAAATGTAGGCCCGAATCATTTTCGATAATCTTACATTCGTTATCGTTGAAATATTTTTTTATCTTTTCGATTATTCTTGCACGCTTCCGGCCGTAGTGAAGTCTCATCCGGTTGATGTGCTTTTCAAAAAATCCGTTGCTTATAAATGAAGCCAGCGTGTATTGCTCAAATGTTGAGACCGTGCAGGAGTAAAATGAGAGCTTTTCATAAAAAAGATTCGCGAGTTTTTCCGGCAAAATCATATAGCTAATTCGGATTGTCGAGGCAAGTGATTTTGAAAATGTGTTCATGTAAATTACTTTGCCAAAAATATCCAGACTGAAAAGAGGAGGGAGCGGTTTTCCTTTGAGACGGAATTCGCTGTCATAATCATCTTCTATTATGTAATTGTTTTCGCTTTCGTTTGCCCAGGCGAGCATTTCATAGCGGCGATTTGCCGGCATACAAATTCCT
>NZ_JAFRNB010000137.1 GCF_017430385.1 Treponema sp. | reverse complement strand
TCTGTCGTCCGTGATTTCTTCGAATGTTTCCTTCAATGTCATTTTTACTACCCGAAGTTATTTTATCATCTCGCCTAATCTTTAAATACAATACTTGTTAAGAATTCAATTGCAGAGTGCTTTTGATGCGGATGCCCTGAAAACGCCCCTTGCAAGGAATTTCCTCACAAGGGGCACTTTTTTTTCCGCAATGGTTTGAACCGCATCGAAGTGTCGGCTCGAAACTGATTTGACATGTGCACCAATTTTGCAAAGCAAAATCGTGCATCATGGCACTAAGCGTTTTATGCTGCGAGCCTAAGGCTCGTCAGCATGAAAATTATTTATAAAGTTCAACCAGCTTCTGCAAGTGAACAAATCTGTCCTTAGCAGCCTGCTCGTTGCGGTCGAACAAGACCTTAGCTCGCTCTGGGAACTTGCGTGTAAGAGCTGAGTATCGTGTCTCGTTGTTGAGGAATGCCTGGTAAGTTCCGTCGCCTTCTTTTGAAGTGAGGGTGAACGGATTCTTGCCTTCTGCCTTGAGGGCCGGGTTAAAGCTGAAGAGGTTCCCTTCGCAGCATAGCTGCTCGGAGAATCGCTCAAAACCTGTCTCACAGGTTTTGCCCGCCACAGGCGGTCGCTCCCTAAGTAACCAGCCTTGACAGCGGCCTTCATCTCGTCCTGACAGTGGTTCATGCCGCCCTTGACACCGTGGAGCTCACATGGAGCGTATCCGATGATGAGGGAAGGACCGTTGTAAGCCTCTGCTTCCTGAATGACTTTGAGAGCCTGTGCAGGATTTGCACCGAGAGCAATCTGTCCGACATAAACATAACCGTAGCTCATAGCTATTTCAGAGAGTGACTTTTTGCCCATCTCTTTACCAGCAGCTGCGAACTGGCAGACTTCACCGATGTTAGAAGCCTTTGATGCCTGTCCACCTGTATTTCTGGAAGCAAGCTTCCTAGCGTACATCTCTGTATCGAATACCATAATAGGGCGTTCCCCTACGCTTCGCTTCGGGTCAGGCTTTCCGCACTTCCGCTTTCGCTCCATACCGCAAGCAGTACGCCTTCGGCGGTGCTACAATCCTTAACGCAAAAACTATCAGCCCAGTTTTCCTAACTCTTTAAACACTTCCCGTACATTTTCATATTCTTCCCACGGAATATTTTTCAAAATGTCTTGTCTCATGCGGAATTGTTTTGGAGGTGTCCGTATTGAAAAATAAACATCAAATTTTGCTTTTGTTTTTAAACCACGATGCTTCAGATATTTTGAATCTGGATCGGCAATTTCTACAAAAGCATTTCCCTTTTTGATAATTTCAGCATCATAAGTATTCTGCTTTGCAATTGAAGTCAACAAAAATGTTTCAAGCGCGCCGTTTTCATCAAAAGGAATCACGAGCAACAAAACATCAGTAGAAAATGAAATTTTACTCGATGTTTCATCGGTATATGACAACTCAGTCCATTCTCTATTGTGAATTTCAACATTGTTCATAGAGACGCTGTTCAAATCGGAAACAATCTTTGCTTCTGTGCCCGATTCGTCATTATCCGTAACAATCACAATTTTTGAATATCGTTCGTCATCGAGAACCGCATTTTTGTTATTTCTGATAACCGCCGCGAATACTTCTTTTATGTTTGAACAACCGCCAGCAGAAATAATTGTAAGAATATGAGAATCTTTTATAAAATCCCTGCTGTTCACTCCTTTTATGGGCTTAAAACCAGAATCCTTAAACTCTTTCCAACCATTCACCTTAATCATAAAGTACTGGAGCAGAACAAAATCAGTGTCGCCTTCACAAATAATAATCGACTTCATTACCGCAACTCCTGACCGAAGTTCTCATCGGCTTCAATCGCTCGCTCGGCAGAGAGCCGTCTTGCCAAATTTTTTCCGTCAATTTTGTACAATGTGTACAGCGTGATTTCGTCCTTCAAATATGGGTCGGAATTCAACGCGAGGACTTTCTGCAAGGCTTCCTTACTGTGCGTGGTGAGAAAAAGCTGGACATTGTATTTTTTGCATGCCTTGAAAATCCATGTAAAAAGCTTGTCCATAACCGAAGTGTGAATTGCCGTTTCAAATTCATCGATAAGGAGAACTCCGTTTTTTGTTGCCAGAACCGATGTGACAAGCCACAATGCTTTTTTCAGTCCGTCACCATATACAGTGAGTGGCATAAGCCTTCCATATTTTTTGGAACGAATCTGATAGCTGTCTTTCATGGGAAACGGAATTGCATAGTCACGCACGGTCGGCACAATGTCAAGAATATCATCATCAAAAAGCCTTAGAACATCTATAAGTTCTTTGTGTCCGTCATTGTCGCTGAAAATTTCAGCTATCACAGGGCATTCTTCATCATAAACGCTCGGTGAGATATAGTGAGTTATATATTTTTTGTAAGGTTTTTCCGTATTTTCTGCAAACACATCGAAGCGAGTCACATTGTACACATCAAAAGAATCTGCTAACTTTCCATTGCAAAAAAAATCTGTGTGGAGATTTATCAGTTCAGCTTCTGAATATTCTTCACCCTTTTCGCACTCAATGTGTGCAATCTTGCAATATTCCCGCTTGATAGTCTTTTTCTTTGAGATAGAGCCTTTTAATTCGATAAGCAGACTTCCGTTCTTGTCATCTTCTTTTGAATATGCGATGCGCAAATCATTTTCAGAAACAGAATACAAATCCTTTATACTCTCGAAAATCGTTCGCGTGGGATTCGGAAATTTTTCATTCCGCCCAAGCCGTGCCCACACTATGGGAGAATGAGGGTCTCCAGAAGTTTGAAGCACTTCCAAAACGCTTGTTTTTCCAGAGTTATTGTCGCCCGTGAAGATGTTTATTCCAGAGAAACTATCCAATTTGAGATTTTGAATGCCTCGAAAGGTTTCAATATTTAAAGATTTTATGTGTATGTTATTCATTGCGACTTCGCTCCAAGAAATAGTATATCATAAAATTAGATTTTATTTTCAATTCTGTGATTGAACTTAGTGCAGTATTCTGACAACACCAATCATAAAGTTGCTTCTTATGGAAACCATCAAGCTTTTTAGATTTTTCGACAAGTTCAAGCATTTTTGTTTTACATTCTGCAAGCAACTTGTCTTGTTCATCTTGCGCAATTAGTTTGAGATTTTCAAATGGATTCATAGATGCTTCTCCTTCTTATTCTGGCTTGCTCCTTGTATGGGTTAGAAAAGTGCGACAAATTGTCGCAGTTTTAAATCACAGTTCTATTGGTTTATTTTGCTCATTCATTTTGAATTATCTCCCAAAATTCCTTCAAATCCGAAAAGAACATCCCCCCGCAATCACTCTTCATCCTACATTCTGCACATTTTGGCAGATACCGTACCTTCCACGGGGAAATTGACTTTACCACAAATTTTCTATATGGCTCGTCAAACAGACAGAGCGGAAGATTGTAAATCCACGCAGTAACGCCACATAAATCAAGGTAAGCCACCGCTTTTTGCAAGGCAGGCACATATTCTTTCGGGTTTATCCAAAGCTCATCTTTGTTTTTATGAGCCTCAGCCGTCAGTTCCATTCCCATAAAAGCGACATCTTGCACGAACGGCAGATTGCGCCATACAAAACGGGCGTATTCTTCAAGGCAAGAAACATTCAATTTCGTCATCACAAAGCGGAGTTCTATCAGCGTTTCATATTGAGAGATTTTCATCAAGTTTTCTATGACCTTATAAAATGCCGAAGAACCTGTCATTACATTGTGCAATTCATCATATGGTGCATAAACTGGAACACAGAGTTTACATCGGCTCGATTTTAAAATCACTTCACTTGGCATAATCGTTCCGTTGGTTAGAATCGTGATGAAAATCCGTTCGGGCGCGTTCTGAACGACCTGCTCTATAAACTTCATTTTCAAAAGCGACTCGCCGCCAGTAAAACAAATGCCGTCAAGCACATCATAATCAAGATTATCAATGACCCGCTGTAAAATCAAATCGTTATCGGGAGAATCAATGTCAAGTTTTTGCGGGCACATTATGCACCGTTGATTGCATTTTGAAGTAAGGAAAAAAGTAAGTTCCCTGTTTTCAATTCTAAAAAGCAGATGCCGTTTACCGTTCTCTTAAAGCAGAATATCATTGATTTTTTCCGATCCGACTTTGGGCTGATGAAAAACTATGACATCACCGGTTTCAAGAGAGACCGACTTATATTTTTTCTTTCCGGGAATAAGAAGCATTGTATCATCACGCATTTGCCCATCTCCTGAAAAGCGCAAGTTTCTTTTCGTCCGCATCGTGAATCTGCTCAAACACGAAACGGAATAATTCTTTTCTTATCCCGCAGTAAGACTCGTATTCCTCGCCTGCAATATTCTGAATATACCATTTCTTTATGGGGTCGGCATAACAAAATGGACTGTATGCACAATCTTTGCATTCTGTGTAATTTTCAAGCCGACCGTTTTCAAGAATCTCGTTGCGTTTTTCTTTCATGGTGACAAGGCAATTCCTGTCGTTCACATTGCCCATTTTCCAATATTCGTTCCCCATCTCGGAAATCATACGCGATTCATCTGACGGATAGACATCGCCATTCTGTTTTACAATCATACACATCTGACCGAGTGCGCAGGGATTCTGCATATCCACAAATCCGTCATTGAACGGAGAAAATATTTTTCGCAACAGTATTGAAAACATCTCTTCTCGAAGGCAAATGTTGTCGTTCAAATTCCGCTCAACCAGATACAAAAGCGCATTCTTATAAGCGGCAATATAATCTTCAAGTTTGTAGTACACGCTTTTGTTCTGAAACGCACATCCATAATTATTCAGAGGGCGGATAAAAATTGACTCAAAATGGTTTTCAATATAAGTGTCTATAATTTCCGTCATGCGATTAAGATTCAGTGCAGTTACGGTAACAAGCGCAGAGGGATAGATTTTATTTTTCCGAGCCAATTCCACATTTTTTACCAGTGCATCATAAGACGAGGGAAACTGACTTGATGGTCGGTTTTTGTCATGTACCGCTTTTGAGCCGTCAAGAGAAGTGGAAATTGCAATCTTGAACTTTTTTAGGATTCTAAGCTCATGAGCCGTAAGATTCAAAAGATTCGTGCAGATGACATACTCGATTTCCTTATGATATTTGCGGTTTAAATGACGGACACGGCGGACAATAAATTCAATCGTATCAAAACGAAGCGAAGGCTCTCCGCCCTGAAATTCAATCTTGATGTTTTTATGAGGAAGCGCAAAGACAAAATCACAGAAAGCAAGAACCGTTTTGAGCGACATATCATTTTCAGCAGCATTGTTCTTGCGGCTGTTCACTTGGCAATACACGCAACTGCAATTACAAGAAATTGTCGGTACAACCATAAGCAAAAGCGATTCATTTTCAAGATAGGAATGCTTCGTGCTGTATTTTATGTCATAGATGGATCTAAATTCAGTTTCACTAGATTTTTCGCACAGAAAGAAACGAGATTTTAAAAGCTTGCGGGTATTTTCTGAGCAAGTATCGGGATTTTCTTTTAGCCGAGCAAAATCCTCTTTTGAGATAAATAAGTGTTCGCCTGCGGAATTTGTGAGAAGATAGGAATCTGAAAATTGCTCAAAAAAATAATTATTCATTGCAAGTATACCTCAGTTTTCTTATGCAAAAGAATTCTAAAATACAAAGCAATATACAAACTATGCTTATCCAACTTGAAACAGATAAAACTCCGATGAATCCTCTTTGCATGTCTCCACGAAAAAACTCACAAAAAAAACGAATTATTCCATAACCACCAAAATACAAAGGAATGATAAATTCTTTTTTCTGAATAAAAAACACCTGTAAGATAAAAAATAAAATAAGATTCAGCAACGCTTCCAACAACTGGATAGGAAATCGGTATGCATTATGAATGAAAATTGCAGTCTGTCTAGCCCATTCAATACCATAGCAACACCCTGCACAAAGGCAGCCTATCCTACCAATTGCATGAATAAGAGGAGCAACACTCAAAACAAGTGAGAGTATTTCACGGAACAAAAATTTGTAAATCTTTGAGAAAGCTAAAACTGCAATAATTCCTCCAAACAGTCCCCCAAAGAAAACAAACCCGGTTTTAGTAAAAACTGCAAGAAAACCTAAATTCTCAAAAATTCTCGCCAAATTATGAATGTTTACCACAAGAAACAATATTTT
This sequence comes from Treponema sp., assembly GCF_017430385.1. Taxonomy (GTDB): domain Bacteria; phylum Spirochaetota; class Spirochaetia; order Treponematales; family Treponemataceae; genus Treponema_D. The sequence continues at coordinate 8,803 of NZ_JAFRNB010000137.1, read as the reverse complement.
TCCGCCGAGAATTACACCAATTTCCACAAAACACATTAAAATAAAACTCTTATTTTCAGAAATTTCAAGTTTCTTTCCAAGATACATTACAATAACTGTACCAATCAAAAAGCCTGCCGCTACACATAACGGATAAAGAGGAACTATAAAACTGAAAACATGTAAATTCGGAAACATCGATATTATTTTTTCACAAGCATTTCAGAAATCATATTTTGAGGTTGTTCAATTTCTTCATCAGCATCAAACGCACAACCATTGCAATCTGAACCGCTGTAATGAGAGCTATGACTTCCACTTTTATGAGAACTGTGAGATGAATGTGAACGATGAGAAGAATGAGAAGTGTGTTTCGCAAATTGCAAAACTCGTTCCAAATCTGAAAACTGACGGAGAATAAAAGCATGATGTTCAGACTCGTCAGAAGCTATTTCTTCACCACTGTTTTGAGAAGATTTCTGATTACTTTTATACTCCGTTTCATTTGCAGAAAATCGTATCGTTGGTAAAACAACAGCCAAAAAGGGAATTAATAGCTTTGGAAATTTCATACATCACCTCAATTCGCAGAAATAAACGCTTCCTTGATAGTCACGATATTTTCATCACTGACATCAAACAGTTTGAGTGTTATTTTGAATTTTTTGTCATCTTGCTTTTCTATAGTTCCATAGCAAACATATGTTGCATGAAGTAGTCTACCATAAATACGAGCCTGTTTGTAATCGTTTATTCCGCCTGATTTCATTATGACTTCATTATCAGTTGCAGAAAGATTTAAAACTGAATATTTTTTACTCTTAAAAGCGTTCGCTAGGATTTTTGCGATTTCTCTACCTTTTTCATTATAAGTTTCCCCTGAATAAAAATCAGCAACAAACAGCTTACACTCATTTGGAAACGCAACAGTGTCTGTAACTGATGAAACTAAATATGAACAAGTTGTTTCTAACTCAGCAAGGTTTATTCCAAGTTTATTTCTATCATATGAATATGGGTCAAAAGCAGTTTTTATCGTCACAGTATTTGATGTGTATGTTTTCCCTGATTCTTTTACAACTATATAAAAAGTATAAGATGTCGAAGATTTTAGATTTCCAACTTTAAAACTCGTTTGCTTGACGGAAAATTCTTTTATGTTTCTACCATCTTGATAAATGGCAGTTGTCAGGCTCGCCGTCGAAGAAAAACCTTCCAAAGTCCATGACAATGAAATGTCCGTTCCCTCTGATTTTTCCGCAGAAAGAGTGATTTTCTTTGTAACAGTAGGAGTTGCAGGAGTTTTTGTTGTGGTTGAAGGAGTCGAATAAGTTCCGCTGCTATATGAACCGCTTGAAGTTCCGCTCGTATGCGATGTGTGGGAATAATGTTTATTAGTTGTTCCGCTTGAATGTGATGAGTGAGATTTATGCGAACTGTGCGATTTGTGTGAACTATGTTTTGCAAATCGTAAAAAGCGATAAGAATCTTGAAACTTTCTCAAAATCGTCTGATGTTCGTTTGAGTTGTCTTGAACAACAGATTTGTCATCATCTGCAGAGACGGAATTTTGCGGAACTTGCTCAAAAAAATTATCGTGCTGTGGAAGTAATGTCGCTATCGCAGGAATAATAAAAGAAAACAATTTCATTACAAACTCCTAATAACTTCTTTTGGTACAACTGCGTACCAATCTGAAGCCAATATAATTTTCTTCAGAATCTTGTCGGTGTTTTGAAGCAAAATCACTTGGACTGACAAATCTTTCTGAACTTCCGTAAAATCCACCGCAAACCAAGCGATAATCCTCGCCGTCACTATCCCAACACCATTCAGCAACATTTCCAAACATATCATAAACGCCAAGCGGATTGGCATCTTTTTGCGCTATTCGGTGTTTTTTTCATCAGAATTCTTAAGATACCAAACAGATGAGTTGAAATTACTCTTTGAGCCGAACACAGTTCTTTTTTCAGCCCCTGTCGCTACCCAATACCATTCTTCTTTTGTGGGAAGCCGATACCCATTCTTTGAAAAATGAGCCTTTACTTTTTTTCCATTTTTTGAAATTTCATATACACAGTCAAGGTTATTTCTTTTGCTTAATTCATTGCAATATGCAATTATTTCAATCCATGATTTATTTACGATAGGAAAGCCAGCATCATCAGCGCATTCTGTTTTGGCAATAATAAAGTCATTAACGCTATATTCTTTTGCACCAATAAAAAAAATTCCCCCAGTTACATAAATTTCTGAAGTGCTTACATACGGGCTAAAATCACTTGCTATGTAATTTTCAAAAGAAATTTCCTTTTCAATATTTGGCTTTATCCCTAACTTCTCAGCCAAAACAAAAGAGATTTCGTCAACTGCTCCATTTTTTCCATATAGATATTCTACTTTTGTGTATTCTTTTGAAGTTGCAGAAGCTTTTGTTCGCCTGTTGTAAGGTCTGTATAATCTGCGGTAATCACATATCCATTATTTGTTTTTCTGACTTTTGAAAACAAGGCAAATTTTGCCGTTGAGATTTTTCCAAGTTCAATAGCCATACTCTCATTACGGGCTTCACTCTCAGCTTCTTGCTGAAGTTTTTTCAATGCGTTCTCAGAATTTGAGTCAACGACCGTTTTCATTTTGAGATAATCTTGCAGATTTGATTTTAATTTATCCTGTACCTGTCCGCCTAACCAGTTTTTCTCTGTTCCATCGATATTCTCCAATGTGGGAAACACAACTTGCACAAGTGAATTAGAATTTTCGCTCATTTTTTGAATCGATGTTGTTTCAGAAATCGTTTTTGTAGAAGTACAGGACAGTATTGCAAAAGACAAAGCAAAAAGCATCATAAATGAAAATATTAAGAATAGTTTGCGTTTTACTTTCCATTCTTATTAAATAATTCTGCCAGTTTCTCAGGAAGTTCTTGCTTCATGACATCTGCAAGTTGCGGATATGCTTTCGTTTGTGCCTTTTCCAATGAATACGCCGTTGTTTTTGTTTCGAGACGGAAAACATCTGCATACACAGAACGACCAGACTTACTTTTTATTTCGATTTTTGCACTCGGCGAAATTGAAAGCGGGTTGTCGCCGACTTTGTTATCATCAACTGTAACAGTAGCCTTATAATTTGCGCTTTTTTCACTTCCAACCAAAGAAAATGGTGTTTCAGAAAAAATTTTTGTTGCTGCCTCAGTCAGAATATTTCCGTAATCTCCTTGCAAAGCCAGAAAGAGCGTACATTTGCCTTTTTCCGTTATGAGAAGATTTTGAACGGAATTAATTGCTTCCCTGTCTGACGAATAGCTTTCTTCAGTTTTTGGGTGAATAATTCTCGCATAATCCAATACATCTTGAAAATCCACGCCCTTTTCTAATGCCGCTGCAAAAAATGAATACTTGAAAACAGGCTCGGTTTCTTTGCGACCGTTATTATACGGTGCATAAAATGCCGCTTTAGCACTCTCAATTCTTGGCAAAAGCAGATTCCATGCATCATCACGCTTTATGTATGCGACACAGTACCAGCATTTTTCTTTTTTATCGTAATAAGGTTCGGTGAAATTTAATCCACTTAGTGTTGCTGTTGAAGAAATTGTCGTTGATTCTTCCAATCTTTGTGAAAAATTACTTTTGCCGTTTATAGAATCTGCATTTGTTTTCGCTTGTACAGTGTTTTCAACGCTTGTTTTAAATAACGAGAAACTTCCGCAATCGCATCGTTTCGGGCAGCTTCTTTTGATTTACCTTCTCCAAGCCCAGAAATGTATGTTTCGCTTGGAAAAACGGCATTTTTATTTGAAATCCATTCAGGTACAGTAACAGTCTTTGCAAAAAGAGAAAGAAGGATGAATATTGATAAGAATGAAATCGCTAAAGAACGCTTAATCATATCAATCATTAGATTGCATTATACCACAGAATCAGGTTTTATTATACATTTTTATAAAAAACACGGTGTGAAAATGCAAATAAACTTTATGCTAAGTCAAATGCCTAAGAATTAATCAAAATAACTTAGTACTTTATACCGTATCGTTGTATTTGTTGCCTCAATAACTTGCAATTTTGCTTTTTGATAGCCAATTATATTTGATTCATTCAAATCATAAGAAATTTCATTTGAAAAAGCAGGTCGGGCATATCCATTCGAGGTTTCTCGATACCCAAATTTTAAAAGATTTCCTGTTTTTCCAAGATATATAAGAGTTCTCTGAAAGGCATCAGGAGAATCAACTGATATATCTGTGTATTTGAAACTAGTGATTTTTGTTTTGCCCGGTTGTACCACATTCATAGCTCCACTCGTATATACATAGTACAATTCTCCACTACCAAGATTATATTCGAGATAATATGCGGTAGCCATAAACTTGTTACCAGAGATTCCGTTTCCTCTGAAATATATTTTATCTGATTTTCGGAACCCTACTTGATACGAACCTTTTTTTACAAAACCATCACAACAATCTGATAAAATTACGATACCTTTAGATGTCACACGAGTCCCTTGTATTATGAGTGTATCACCAATAGCCATAGTAACTTCTGTGTTCAAAGGTGGCTCTGATATGCTTTCAGTTCTGAATGATAGATTTGAATTATTAGGCGGAACCGTTGTACAACCGATACATAATAATGCAATCAATGAAAACATAGCAACAAAAGAAATCTTCATAACTGACTCCCTAATTTTTACTCTAAAAAGTAAAGTATAAATACCTTCAACCATTATTGAAATTTTGCAAGGTATTTATGTCTATAAAATTCACTCTGTAAAGTAAATAATCTTTTTATGAGTCCATTTTGGAAAAATGTTGATGAAGAAATAAAATATCTGAATATGAATCTCAAAACTTTATCTCAAATTTCAGGAGTTCCTTATCCAACAATCACAAACGGGCGCAACAGAGATAACAGCATTCCCGAAATGGAAACGGCTCGAAAAATTGCAGATGCTTTGCATAAGCCATTGGAAGTGCTTTTAGGGATAAGTATAAAATCAAGCGACAAGAATCAAGATTCAAATAATTTAGACGAAAAATCAAAGGCTGTATATTTATATCAAAAATACCAAGACATTATTTCTTTTATGGAAGATTTTCCCGCACCTCTTCGTGAATCACTTCGCAACACAATTGTAAAATTTCACGATTCTTATGAAATTATGAAAGACTAAAATTCACGCAAAACGTCATTCCTATTTAAATTTCTTTACTTGTCAAATCCTTCTCTATTTACAATACTATTTTATATCGATTATAACAAAGTTTTTATAATTAATAAAAGGATTGATTTCATTAGTTGTTATTACCACTTGAAAATTGTTTTCATCCGAAACTAATTTATCTATCATTTCTTGATAATTTTCTCTATCCAATGTTAAAAAACTTGTTTTATCCAGAACTAAAATAGTACCTGCCTCTACTGAATTCTTTTTCGCTAATTGAATAGCTATTTCTAAGAATAATCGTTCTTTTTCAGATGAGCATAGATTATCATAGGAAATATAATCTTCCCTAAAAAGGACATATACATCTTCATTTTTCAGTTTTATACCTTTTATGAAGAATTTCTCATTACCATTTATATAATCAATTAAGCTAGATAAAACTCTTTTTTCAATATTCAAGGCGGATTTTACATCAGCTTCGAAATCATTTGAAAACCTATTGTCGTTAGTTAGATAAATCATATTAAATTTGGGATTCGGTTTAAAAATTTTTTGCCCATTTAATTCAAATTGAATGTTGTTTGTACTAAAAATTTTAAATTCATATTCTAATTCGTTTGAGTCAATCAAAAAAAGAAATTTACTAATGGAAACTGGTTTATTAAATTTCTTATACCATCGATTTTCATGTTTTAACCCAAATAAAGCAGACATCAAGTCAAATATCATACTTTTTCCGATTGGTTTTGGAGAATAAAAAATTGAATTCTTATACACATTAAAAGTATGAGTTCCTTTCATTTGACCAAAATCAATTATAGTTATTTTCTTTAACCTGTTGCGAAGTGTTATTCCTAACTTAGCACGGTTTAAAACCTCTTCTTCATGAATTTTTTTCCACTCTCGTAATTCTTCCGCACTATATGAAGAATAATCTTTATCAATTAAAAAAGAATGTTCCGTACACAACCATATGCCATTTGAAAAAGAAGAACGTTCTTCTTCCGACAATCTAGAATCATATCTTGGTCCGTTTGGTGCAGCAGCTGTTATATGCGAAGCAACACCATTATTTATTGCCTTTTCATTTTCTGTAATAGATGGAAAAGATGTTATTTTATTGCAATTTGGAAATGAACAAATATAACCGGCTCTTTGAGCAAGCAGTCTTTTTACAGTATTACTAAAATCGTCTCTTGATTTTTTGATAGCCATAAAGACAGTATAACACGAAAAATAAATACTAAGAAAAAAATAATTTACTCCATCTCTCCAATCTCAATTCCAATATGCAGAGCAACCCCATTCCGTGTGACAAAGTCCGCGCATACAGAATTTTTCGCTTCATTATAATGTGGTCGCTTCCGATTGCAGATGAACGCTTTCTTAAAAAGAAAATCGTCGATATTGTGAGTTTGCTTGAAAAGTCTAATCGTGTTTTCTAACTGTTCAATGGGCTGTTTTGTATGTTGCTTTTTCCTTTCTTTCAGTTCAACAAAAGCGATTGTCTCTTTTGTATGTAAAAGGCATTCGCATAGCGATTCCTCTTTATTGAAGTTCTCCATGATTTTAATTTTCTTATCAAGAGGGGCGAACTGATAATCATCGCGGTTGTTACACTTTACAATCGCATTCCAAGATTCTTTTTGGTTTTCGTCATAATTTATTTCTGCGGGAGCATTATCGACAAGCCCGAATTCTTTTACAGGTTCGATTTTTTCTGCAAACTTGAAGAAATCTACTTGCAAAATGCCACCTCCAAATCCAAAAGTTGTGAAAAGCGCTCGTTTCCGTCTGCCAAAGCGATATTCAAAAGATTTTCATCTGATGGCAAATTCTCATACGGTTTAAGCAATGCAATCGAACCGTCTTCTTTCGTTTCATAAATAGAAATCTTCTCGCCCGGAACTGCTGATTTCACTGGTACAATTTTTTCGATTCGGTCAGACGGCACACCTTTTTCCAACAACTCCGCTGCTTTTGCGCATTGCGTGAGATATGAAAGCATATATGGGCTATGTGTAGTTATCATCAGCTGGTTATGCTCGTTTGTGTTCATGCATTCCACCAACTCAAACAGCACTTTCCCCTGAGAATCGGGATAAAGATTTTGCTCTGGTTCTTCCACGATATTGATAAAACGAGATGTAATTATAGATAAAAGCTCATCATTTGCTTGCTTTAAAGCCCTTTCATCTCCAGTCTCAATGTCGTTTAGTAAAACTTCTTTCCTTGAGGTAGAATTATACAAACCGAGTGCTGAAAATGCAGAAATAAGACCTGCAATAGAAAAGGTCAGTGAAAGTCCACCAGATGCAATTGCAGAAAGTAATGCTGACAAAACACCAACACCGATTGTATTTTCAAGTTTTTTGTATTCAGTCTCTACCTGTTTTTTTTCATCAAGTGAAAACTGTTGTCTCTTACCATTAAGTGTATAATCAATGAAGTTTGAATAATACCTTGAAATCAGAGATAACGGAACAACAGACTGTATACCGCTCGCAGCCTCGTACAATTCAATTTCATAATTGCTCTTTGTATCAGATATATAGGAGCGATTAGTTCCTTCGTCATATCGATAATAATAATCACCAATCGGCAATTTATATTTTTTTCCGTCCCGTGCCTCGCGTGCTACATCAAAATCACCGATAGTTTCAAATAGATTTTTTAAGACCCCCGCGATAGCATTCGGTTTTGGCAAGGCACTGCAAAAATTCCGCTCGGCAGGAATATAAGCAATCTTTGGTTTTACATATCTTCCATCTTCTCGCTTGATGGTGTCTATTGTTTTTTGAGAAATATGAAATTCATACGAGTCAAGAATACAGTCGATTTCGCTCGATGCAGTCAGATATGACTTTATACAGTGATAAGCCAAATAGTTATTTGCAAATTCATCATAGGTAAGCTCTTCTTTCTGAATTTTTTCACTCTTCAAAGCTTTTTCTAACCACACAAATGTTGAATACAGTTTCGCAATTGTGCTTTTGCCTGTCGCTTGATTTCCGCAGATAACGGTAACAGGCGTGATTTCCATAAACCCGTCATTCTCAGAGAATCCTTCTTTTATCGGTCCAAAATTCTTTACACGCAGTTTAGCCATTCGTCTTGTCCAAAATATGACTCAATTTTAGTACATTTTTCAAAAAGAATATAGACATAAAAAAATCGCCCCTCGCAAGGAATCTTCCTCACAAGGGGCGTTCACATCTTCCCTCATCAGGCATATTCGCCCAATGAAGGAATTTTCTGTCTCAATTCCCCATCGAGGCAACTACCCCGATGAAGAATCAACTGGCTTACTTATACAACTCAACCAGCTTCTGCAAGTGAACGAATCTGTCTTTTGCAGCCTGCTCGTTGCGGTCGAAGAGAACCTTAGCCCGCTCCGGGAACTTGCGTGTAAAAGCAGAGTATCGTGTCTCGTTGTTCAAGAATGCTCGCAAACTTCGTTTGCTAACGAGTTTTTGACAAGCAAAAACTCGCTGAATTTCTTTATAGTGCACATTGATTTTGCTTTTGGATTCTTGCCTTCTGCCTTGAGGGCCGGGTTGAAGCTGAAGAGGTTCCCTTCGCAGCATAGCTGCTCGGAGAATCGCTCAAAACCTGTCTCACAGGTTTTGCCCGCCACAGGCGGTCG
>NZ_JAFRNB010000015.1 GCF_017430385.1 Treponema sp. | reverse complement strand
TTGGGCATCGAAATGGAAAGCGCGGAGCTTTTTACTTTGGCCGCAGAATACAAACGCCGTGCCATGGCAATCATGACAGTAAGCGACCACATTCTCCTGGGCGGAGCAACCACCGCCGAAGAACGCCAGACCACCTTCACCAACATGATGAAAGTAGCCCTAGAAACAATCGTCGCTACACAGAAATAAAATTCCTCACAGAGGGCACAGATTAAAATTCCTCACAGAGCTTTGGAGGGCACAGAGGATTTAATCCCATAACAAAATACAAAACCTCAGTCTCATTTTCTGTCAGACAATGAGACTGAGGTTTATTTTTTTCACTTCAACTACTCTCTGTGAGTTCTGTGCCCTCTGTGAGGAATTTTATTTCTGGGTTGCCACAATCGTTTCCAGCGCGACTTTCATCATGTTGGTGAAGGTGGTCTGGCGTTCTTCGGCTGTGGTTGCTCCGCCCAGGAGAATGTGGTCGCTTACTGTCATGATTGCCATGGCACGGCGTTTGTATTCTGCGGCCAAAGTAAAAAGCTCCGCGCTTTCCATTTCGATGCCCAAAACTCCGTACTCAGCCCACTTCTTCCAGTTCTCATTTTTGTCGTAGAAGAAATCGCTTGATGCGACAGAACCGACAACATAGCGGATTCCCATTTCAGCGGCAACTTTGTCAGCAGCACGAACAAGCTCGAAATTTGCTGTTGGAGCATAGTGCATATTGCCGAAACGCTGGTTGAGCAAGCATGAATCTGAACATGCTGAATTGACGAGGATTGTGTCGCGGAGCTGAGTTTTTTCGCTTACAGCACCGCAAGTGCCAACACGGATGGCCGTCTGAACATTGTAGAATTTGAACAGTTCTGTGGCATAAATAGAAAGTGACGGCTGCCCCATGCCTGTTCCCTGAACGCTCACAGGCACGCCTTTGTATGTACCTGTAAAGCCGAACATGCCGCGCACTTCGTTATAGCACTTGGCATTCTCCAAAAAATTTTCTGCGATGAATTTTGCTCGCAAAGGGTCGCCCGGAAGCAACACGTTTGGAGCGATTGCGCCCTCTGGCGCGTTGATATGTGTACTCATAAAAAATATTATAGCACGAAATCCTTAAATTGCGAGTAAAAACTAGCAGAAAATTACACCAAAAACAGCCCCGGCCGCAACGAGGAATACAGGATGAATCTTTGTGCGGAATAAAACAGAAAGACAGATAAGATAAAAAATCGCGCTGATTCCGTAAATCTGAATGTTATCGTTCCATGTCGAAGGAGAAGAAAGCAAAAATCCTTCTCGGACGATGAACAATGCGATAATAATGATTTTGACCGCCGCAACTGCAATTACCCCGGAAACTGCAGGACGGAGAGTTGAGAATGCAGCCTTTACGCCTTTTTTTTCTGCAAATTTTCCGAAAAACTTTGCAATGATGATGATACAAATCAGAGAAGGAAGCACTTCGCCCAAAGTTGAGAAAAATCCGCCCCAAACACCGTAAAGCTCTGTTCCGATGTAAGTGGCGATATTGATTCCGATTGGACCAGGTGTACTTTCAGAAATTGCGACCATGTTGAAGAAGAATGCGTCATCAATCAGATGGAACTGATCGACAAGAACCTGCTGCATGACAGTGATTGCGACCTGACCGCCACCGATTGTAATCAGCCCCACATAAAAGAAGACCGCGATAAGGCAGAAAAGCCCGACTCCGCTCTGAGATTGAATCTGTGAAATCATAAAATCAGTCATTTTTTGCCTCTTTTTTGAAGTCTCCGCGACAAGCAGCGAGAATCACGCCAAGAATTGCGCTGCCAAAAATCACCCATACGGTACTGACTTTCAGGACAAAAATCAGCACGAATGAAATTACGAGCAAAAGGAAACCAAACAGATTTTTCACTGATTTTTTTGAGAAATTGTAAACTGCACTCGTCAGGATTGCCGCAACGGCCACATTGATTCCGGTGAGGGCTTTTTTTACCCATTCAATCTCGCTGAAATTAGAAATGAATTTTGCAATCAGCGTGATTATGATGATAGAAGGAAATACCATGCCAAAAGTGGCAACACAACCGCCTATAAAGCCCGCTCGTTTGTAGCCGACGAAGGTAGCGACATTGACGGCTATGATTCCTGGAGTGCTCTGCCCTATCGCAAAATAATCCAGAAGCTCATCGCCAGTGACCCAGCCGCGCTTTTCACCAAGCTCCCGCTCCAAAATCGGGAGCATAGCAATTCCACCGCCAAAAGTACAAAGTCCGACCTTAAAAAAGACCGAGAACAAATCCCAAAGAGTGCGAATCATTAAAAACCTCAAAAATTTATTATCTTGCGTACAAAACGCACAGATTTTTTAACCATGCGGCAGCTTTTTCGGCTTTTGTACCAGAAATCTGCCCTTTTTCAGCTCGCCAAGCCCAGTTTGTTCCGCTTGTTGAAGGCGTGTTCATGCGGGCATAAGTTCCGAGGGTATAAACATCCTGCAAAGGAACGACCGCGATGCTTGCTGTGCTTGCAAAAATGCTTTTTACAAAGGCTTTTGTAAGTTTTTTGCTTGCGAGGAGTTTCTTTGTCTTTTCGACAGAATTCTTTTCTCCGGTGAGATAATCAGCGATAAGAACAAGACTCTCGTCATCAAGAGACTCAAACAAGCCCTGAGTTGTGTCATTATCGTGAGTTCCTGTGTAAGCAACGCAGTTCGTAGTCTCAAAATTGTGCGGAAGGAAAACATTTTTAAGGCTTCCCTGCTTCCATTCATTTTTATCGAACGCAAACTGAAGCACTTTCATGCCAGGCAATTTTGCATCATCACGAAGAGCACGCACTTCTTCGGTTATAATTCCCAAATCCTCAGCAATCAACGGAAGCTCCCCAAGTTCTTTTTTAATCGCATCGAAAAGCTCGATTCCAGGACCTTTTTCCCATTTTCCAGTCTCAGCGGTCAAACTTCCGAACGGAACAGCCCAATATGACTCAAATCCGCGGAAATGGTCGATTCGCACACAGTCAACCAATGAAAGCATTTTTTTGATTCGTGCAATCCACCATGCGTAACCGTCTTTTTTCATCGCATCCCAGTCATAAAGAGGATTTCCCCAAAGCTGGCCTGTGGCAGAAAAATAATCCGGCGGAACCCCGGCAACTGCACTGAACTGACCGTCGCTTCCAATCTTGAACAAGCCCTGGTTAGCCCAGACATCGCTGGAATCAGCGGCAACGAAAATCGGAATATCGCCGACAATCTGGATTCCTTTTGATTTTGCATATTCATGAACGGCAGCCCACTGTTTTGCTGCGAAGAACTGAATTACCTCAGTCTGAAGGAAATCTTCTGTATGCTCGTTTACCCATTTTTCAACAGCTTTTTCGTCATGTTTTGAAAGTTCTTTGTCCCAATATACATTCCAAGTGCCCGGAACCGCACATCGTTTTGCTTCGGCTTCTTTTGCGGCTTTTGCATCGTAGAATGATTTTATGCTTGTGAATGCGGCATAATCTTTGAGCCAATACTGATTTTCACGGCAGAAAGCAAAGAATTCAGCCTTTGTATTCGGGTCGTAATTTTCAGAAGTTGTTGCTTCTGGATTTGTGATGATTTCTAGGAAAGATTTTGCGATTTCTTTGAGCGCATGAGATTTCCACCAAACAACAGCACCGAAATCAACCTTTCCAGTCATTTTGATATATGAAGGCTTTTTAGTATCTTTTTTATTTGCCCAGCCCCGCACAACCAAATCTTCAAAATCAATTAGAAGCGGATTGAGCGCGAATGTCGAGAATGACTGATAAGGACTGTCACCATAGCCTGTAGGACCAAGCGGCAAAACCTGCCAGATTTTCATTCCGGCCTTTTCGAGCCAGTCAATAAATTCAAAAGCATTTTTTCCGAGCGTACCGATTCCTGCCGTTCCAGGCAAGCTTGTCGGATGAAGTAAAATTCCTGCTTTTCTTTCCATGATATTCACTCCTTTTAACTTTATATTTACAACAGTTCGTTTCTTCCATCTTTTTTGAGCTGTTCGACTACCTTTTTTACATCCTGAACTTTATTTTTGTCGCAGACAAGGACTGCGTCTCCGGTTTCAATCACGACGACATTTTCCAAGCCGATTGTGGCGACAAGGCGACCGCTTGAATATGTGATGCAGTTTTTTGAGCCAATATTGATTTGGTCGCCGATTTTGATGTTGCCTTTTTCGTCACCTTCGTGAAGAACTCCGAGCATATCAAAACTTCCGACATCATTCCATCCAAATTCTCCGGGAACGACGAATACATCATCAGCCTTTTCCATGATTCCGTAATCAACAGAGATGCTGTTGATTTTTGGATAGATTTCCTCAATCACCTTAAGCTCATCGGCCGTGTTCATCGCATCGCCGATTTTCTGTAAATCTGCGTATATTTCAGGAAGATATTTTTCAAACTTTTTCAGGATTGTGCTTGCCTTCCAGATGAACATTCCGCTGTTCCAGGCATATTCACCGCTTTCAACATATTTTTTTGCGGTGGCTTCGTCAGGCTTTTCCTTGAATTCGAGGACTTTAAGCACATTTTCGCCTGATTTTTGAAATTTGATGTAGCCGTAGCCTGTCGCAGCAAATGTCGGTGTGATTCCAACAGTGACAAGCGCGTCTTTTTCTTCGGCGGCTTTTACGGCGATTCCTAAAATGCGGGTAAATTCTGTTTCATTTTTGATGTAAGCGTCGCTCGGCGTGATTACCATGATTCCGTCGCCGTATTTTTTGACGATTTCCATTGCGGCATAACCAATGCAGGCAGATGTGTTTCGTGCGCTAGGCTCTGAGAGAATATGATTTTTCTGAATGCGTCCATTTGTTGCCTCAAGCATTTTTGCGACCTGAGTTTTATTGGTAACTATGAAAATATCGTCCTTGCTTGCAGTTTTTGAAAGGCGGTCAATGACCTCGTTTACCATCAAATCTTTGCCACTTAAATTGAGAAGTTGTTTTGGAGTTGCCTGTCTTGAAAGCGGCCAGAATCGGGTTCCGCCACCACCGGCCATAATCACGCCATAAATTTTCATAATTCGCTCCTGTCTTTCGTGTCTTCTGTTATATGACTCCGCCCCACGGAATTTTTACATTCTCGCAAAGAGTCTTATATTCAGAGATTTCCTTTTCGTCCGCCTTTGTGACAAAGAAAGTGAGATTTTTGATGGAAGAAAAATTTTCTGCAGAAGTTGATTTTTCATTTTCTTCGTGGATTTTTCGGATTGCCTGATTTGCCACTCCGTCACGGCTGTCCACAACGGTGATAGATTCACCACAAGCTTTCCGCATTTCATTTGCGATGTGCGTGAAGTGAGTGCAGCCCAAAATAACCGTATCGCAATCATTTTTTTTGAAGAAATCGGCAGCTTCTTTTACAGCATCAAGCCTCTCTTCTTCGCTCGCGTTAAAATATTTTTTTTCGACAAAATCAATCAGCTTTGGATCAGCACGGTTAAAAACCTGGCAATCACTTGCGAATTCTTCAATAAGTTTTTTAGAATAAGGATGATTTACCGTGGCTGTTGTTGCAAGAAGACCAATTCTCTTGTTTTTTGTGACACCAGCCGCCACTTTGATTGCAGGAACAGTGCCTATAATAGGAAGATTTTTGAAACGAGCGCGCAAAGGCTCCAGTGCCGTGACAGAAATTGTATTGCACGCCACGACAATTGCTTTTGGGTTCCATAAATCTATGATTTTTTGAATTGAAGAAGATGCACATTCCGTGACCTGCTCGCCGGACTTTTCGCCATAAGGAAAATTAAGCGTGTCACCGAGATAAACGCAACGAGCTTCTGGCAATTTTTCGTGAAGAGAAAGCATATAAGGAATTCCGCCAGTTCCACTGTCAAGAAAGGCAAAGTCCACGGTGTCATTCATATTTTTATTTTAATCATTTATACGAATTCTTGCAATGATACTCTTTTTTTATAGAAGATTTTTCGATACAATATATATATGTATTCGTTTTCAAAATGCAGGAATCCTGATTGTCCTCATTTCGCAATATCAGACATTGATTCAAACGGCAATCTTATCGAGAGTGCTGATTTTTGTTACGCTCATACCCCAGACAAAGAAGCACTTCAAACCAGAATCTATTCCTACATAAAAAATCATGACAAAATTGTCGGGCTTAACGCAAGCGGTCTCACATTCACAAATATTGACCTCACAAACAAAAGATTTTACGGCTGTGACCTCTCAAACTGCCTTTTTTCAGGGATAAAAACTTCTGGTCTCCGGGTTAGGCTCACAAATTTCGCGTTCTCAGTTTTTACGGACAGCAACTTTATCGAAAGCAATATTTTGTTCTCATCTTTCGCAGGCGCAAAATTCAGCCATGTCCTTTTCACAGGCAGCGACATGGTTCAGAACAATTTCAGCGGAATCTCATCATTCCAGTCATCTTTTGACGATTCAGATTTGTACAGCTCATATTTCATCAATTCAAAATTAATCGACACATCATTCCGAAACTGTAACATAAAGGAAGCGGTTTTCTGGGAAATCACGCAGCAGAATGTCAGCTTCCGTCAGTCAAACACAAATGCGGCGATCTTCGACAAACGAGGAAGCGCATTGTTCACCGGCCTTGAAGAGCTTAATGTTCCGCAGGGCGTTCAGAAGGGGCCTACATTATGAAAATCTACCTTCACCTTGATTTTGAAAAACTCACGAACTGCTACCTTGTGGTCAACGAGGAGACAAAAAAAGCCCTCATAATCGACCCATGCAAAATCTCAAACACGCTTATTTCTCAGATTGAGGAAGAACACTACGATTTGACAGCCGTTCTAATCACACACAAGCACACGAATCATTACAGGGGCTTAAAAACACTCAAGAAAATCTATGATTTTTCGGTATATGCGGCTGACAATGAGCTTTCAACTGACAAAAACATCCTCAAAGGCGAAGGAACTAAAAAAATCGGCGGGCTGAATGTTGAATATTTCTCGGTTCCAGGACATACGGCTGATTCAATCGTTTACAAAATCGGGAATGTTCTTTTCACGGGCGATGTAATTTTTGCAGGCACAATCGGCTCAAGCTCATGTGCATACACAAAAAAATATCTCTGCAACGGAATCAAATCCAAGATTTTTACGATGAGCGATGAACTGGTGATTATGCCAGGTCACGGCCCGCTCACATCTGTGGGCGCAGAAAAGCAGTTCAACCTCGATTTGGACACTGCAGCCGCCCACATCTAAAATTATCGCGTAATAAGCCACACCCTTCCGGCATTCAGGTTCCAGCGGTCGCTAACATATTCGTCAAGCAGGCGGGCAGCTCCCTCAAATCCGCTTCCTCCAGTCGCAATGATATAGTCTGCTTCTTGTTTGGCAAGCTGCTGGGAATGTTCGCGTTTTGCCATGTCAACAAAATATGGAGCAGTTGCAGAAACCGGCCTTTGGAGCATGTAAGCCATGAATTCGTTTTTCAAAAGATAATCGTCGCGGATATCATAATTGAGGCTCGGAGTAACCTGAAAATATCTGCGCAAATAGGCTATTGTCTGAGGATCAATCGTGTAATAAATTGAAGCAACAGTGTTTCGGAATTCTTCATCGATGAAGAAAATGCCGTGCCAGCCTTCGTGCGCAATAAAAGTTGTGCGGAGATAGTCCGGTGATTCCTGAGAAATTGAAATAACGGCACCGCTTCCAGGCAATACTTCGCCCCCAGGTGCAATCTGCAGAACCCCGTTATATGCAAGGATTTCTTTTAACAGAAGTTCTTTTTCATTAAGCGGGAAATTTTCTACCCTGGCTTTTTCATAGAATCTGGCTAAATCGTCAGCCTTATAATCGTGCGCATTGTAGCCGTGTTTTCCCTTAAGTTCAGCATCCGAAAGAAGCCTGCCCCTGTAGCCAGCCTTTTCGACAAAGAATGCGATTCTTCGGAAAAAATCATCCTGAACGGCATAAGTTGAAATATCAAAGAAAAGGACTCCCGGAAACCTGTCCCAAATAAAAAGCTCATAATCATTTCCGCGCCAAGTGTTACGGGACCATTTCATAATCAAGCCTGGGTCAACTTTAATCGGAACAAGAACATTCTTGCGCCCCTGAGCAAAAGTAAGAAGATTTTTATCGGAAGCCGAGAGCAACACGGAAACAGGATATTGCTCCTCGTCAGGATATGTGACCACAGAAAAAGGAGATTTGAGTGCCGCCGTAGGGATTTCAACAGGAAGCTCATTGCGGCGGATATAAAGCACTTCACCGCCAAAAGCAAGCTTCTGACTGCCAGTTGTCTCGCGGAATTTTACGGTGATTTTAGGCATGAGTCCTTCACGAGAATTGATTGAGTTGAAAGCAAGTGAAGCCCCGCGGAAATCGTCCGTGCCGTTATTGACTCCGCCGTTCGGTGCGAATGCAAAAACAGGAACTGAGCCGGAAAAATCATGGCCGATAACAGCACGCATAATCTGCGCATTTTCGACTTTGACTTTGGAAGCAGACTTTATGAAAAATCCCTGAGGAATTTTGCCGGTCTTTTCAAAGCAGAATGAAAGGGCAAAAGATGTGCCGTTGTATTTTTGAAGGTAATCTGTGACAACAGGAACGGAATTGACTTCTTCGGCTTTAGACTGAGAATCGTAAAAAAATCCGTAAGAAAGCAAACCCTGCGTATCGGATTCTGAAGTGCGGACTTTTACAGGAGAAATCTGAATCAGAAGTGCGGCATCGTCGTTGGCCTCAAAGAAGTTTTGAATCGCGCCTTTTTGATCAGCGGTAAAAGAAAAATACCTGACTCCGGCCGAAGAAGATTCCATAACCTCTGACGGATAAAAATCAGGGATGTCGAGAGCAAAAGATGACTTCTGTGTACATGAAAAAAACACAGGGACTACGCTGATATATAGAAGGAAAAATGTTTTTTTTGAAAAATCCAGAAAACTCATACATAAAATCTACCACAAAAAAAGAATTTAAACTATCATATTGAAAGAAAATTAAAAGTGAAAGCGAGAAAGTGGGAAGTGGAAAGTGGAAAGCGGAAAATTTAAGGTTTTGAATGAGGATTTTTTTTATGAAAGATGAAATTGTTTTGCTGCCTAATCCTAACCAGTTGATTTTATTGAAAGATTTGCAAAAGGAGATTTGCAGGACGATTTCTGGGTTTGTGCCTGTTTATCCGATTTGCCTTAAATGCGGGGAATTGTGCGCCGTCACTGATAAAATCACAAAAGCTGATGTTGGAAAAGTTTTTTTGGATAAAGGGCGGATTTTTCTTTCGGTCGGGCTTGAAATCAATGGGAATGCAGCAGAAGGAAGAATTGAATTGTGTGAAATCGATGAAGAAAATCTGACAAAAGAAGCACAAGAAAGTTTTTCGGCGGAAGCAATTCTCTCTCAGGAAGAAATTCCTTTCAAAAAGCTTAGTCCGTTCAGGATTGTTGAGATGAACAGCGAGGAATATGAGAACGGTGTGCACTGGGAAATCACGGCCGAAAAATGGGGGAAGGTAAAATAAGGGGATTTTAAGGGGGATTCCCCTTAGGCGAGTGGGGTGCGACACAACGAAGTGTGGCGCAGGGGAGAGACCTCTCCCCTCTACGCCGTCGCTCCTTACATAATCTGGATGACTTCGGGGTGGGTCAGATGGATGTCGGTGCGGCTTACTACGAAGACAATTAATGATGCCGCCACGAAGAAAATGCCCGACACGCAGGCCTGGCTTGACTGGGTGACGGCGAATTCGAGGCGTTTTGAAAAATATGGTGTCAAAAGGAAGCCGGCTACGCAACTTAAGATTGGAAACAACAGCGAAACGAGGCCTAAAAATCCGTTCAAAATCCGCGGGAAGCCGATTCGAATGATGTTGTTTTCTTGAAGAGGCAGATTTTTTTTGTTGAGCACATGAAAGCTTTTGCCGTCTTTTGCGCAATGAATGTCATTACAGGCAAGGCAGGCATCGGAAATGAGGGAGACGACTTCGATTTTTTGACCGTCGATAGCTTTGACGATGGCAAAATCACGCATCGTTGCCCTCGTTTTTAAAATCGTTTTCGCCCAGCTGGATATTTTTCATCTGCTCAACGCACATTTGATAACCGGCGGTATTTCCAAGCTCCTCATAAGTATCACGAAGGTTGAAAAGGGCATCGTAATAGTAAGAATTGATTGTGACGGCGTTTTCAAAGGCTTCACATGCCATCGGGAAGTCATTCTGATTGAAATAAATTACGCCGATTGTATTCCACAGGTGCGCGTTCTGGCTGTTCTGTGCAAGGCCTTCAAGGCAATATGACATAGCTTCCTCGCTACATCCCTGATTGAAGCAGACAAGCGCAAGAGTTTCGATAATTTCATCGTCCTCGTTTTCGATTTCATGGGCGCGAAGAAGGGCTGCTTTTGCATCAGCAAGGTTACCGGCATCACGATAAGTAATCCCAAGATTGTACCAGAGAAGATGATTGTATCGTTCGATTGAAATTGCTCTTTTGAGACAGGCAATCGCCTCGAAATACTGGCCGTGCTCAGCAAACTCAATCGCTTGAGTGTTTAAGGTCACAACATTCTCTACCATTATTTTCCCCGTAAGGCTTCGAACAATTCCATTATGAGGCCAGCAGCCTTGGAACCACTGTTTCCAAAAAGATTTGAAAGGTTCTCAGCGTTTTCTTCGATTGTTTTTACTCCAAGACTTTTTGCTTCTTCAACGGCACCGCTATTTGTGAGGATTGAAATTGCCTGCTCAACGGCAGGAGAATCAATTCCTTCCTTTCGAGCCTGAACGAAAAGAGAGGCAAGTTTTTCTGTATCTGCTGGATTTTTTTGGAGGTGAAGAAGAACCGGAAGGCTTTTTTTGCCCTCAACGATGTCGTCACCGCGTTTTTTACCAGGATTGCCGCTTGTGAGATTGATTACATCATCGATAATCTGGAAGCCTGTGCCAATATCCTCGGCGAAGCAGCCAGCTTTTTCAACAATATCCTGGCCTGCCCCACCGGCAAGAACGCCAAGTTTTACGGCAAGACGAGAAAGAGTGCCGGTTTTGTTGCGAACCATTGCCCTGTACTCATCAATTGAAGGAATAAGCTCTGGGTTTCGGTGCCAGAGGATGTCCATCGCCTGACCAAGATGCAAGCGGCGAAGCTCCATCAAATAAAGCTCGTAAAGAAGTTTTTTTTCGGCATCAGAAGCCGCAATATTCTGAATACATGTTGAAGCCTGAAAAATGAGCCATGAACCGGCATTTAACGCCACATCAAGGCCATAAGTGATGTAAGCGCATGGTTTTCCACGGCGGGTATCAGCGGCATCCTCAATGTCATCATGAATCAAGCTGGCCGTATGAGAAAATTCAACAAGAGGCGTAATGTTGTAAGCCTTTTCGAGCGCAGACTGAATCTCAGACTCGGATTTGTGTGAGGAAGCAAGCTCCGCGCATAAAACCAGAAGAAGCGGCCGCCATCTTTTGCCACCCAAATCAACGAGATTTTTACAAGGCCCGATAAGATTTTCAAGATGAGTTTCGTTGATACACGAATCAATAGCCCCAAAAGAAGCAGAACGCCAATCTGGATTGCAATCCAGATTGCTTTGAGAAGGAAGATATCTATTTAAGACCGCCTCGATTTTTTGGAGACGGTCAGAGAATTCTTTGTTCATAGTTTAATTATAATGCAATAATCCCAAAAAAGCCACACCAGCTTAAAAGCGAACTTATTTTGCGAGTCGTTTTCTCAGGATTTGCACGCCAATCAATGCGAGCAGGAAGACGATGCCGAAAATATCTGTGGCAGTGCGCGGATCGATACAACACAAGCCAGCAACAACAAAGCAAAGTCTTTCTGCAGCTGAAGCTCCCCTTTTTAATTTGGAAGAAACTGAAAGATTGTTTAGGAAGCCAGTATTTGCAAAAGCATAGCCTTCAAGACCTGCTGAAATTGCGAACATTCCGATAAGTGCCGTGATTGTTATTCCCAAAATTGAGAAGGCATTCGCACCAATCATGAGCATTGAAGGGTTGTAAATGAACATGTACGGAACGATGAATGCACCGATTGCAAGTTTGGTCGCATTGACAGCCGTGCGCATTGGCCGGGCCTTTGCAATCGCAGCACCAGCAATGGCCGCAAGAGCTACAGGAGGCGTGACATCGGCGATAATTCCGAAATAGAAAGCGAACATGTGAGCCGGCAAAAGCTGTTCTGGAGTTGGAGTTCCGTTGCCGTAAACACAATGTACGATTGCAGTAGCCGTGATTGTCGAAGTGATGAGATAGTTGGCAGTAGTTGGTGCACCCATACCCAATATAATAGAAGAAATCATAGTGAGAATCAGAGTGACAAAAAGCTGACCGTGAGCAAGCGCAACGAGACCTGCACCGAGCTTCAAGCCAAGGCCTGTGAGGGTGACGACACCGATAATGATTCCAGCCATACCACAGGCAATCGCAACACTGATTACACCGCGGGCTGCCGCACAAAGAACCTGAACCAAATCATTAAAGCTGAAACGAGGTTTTTTACCTTTTGCAACATCGATGAACGAAACGACAATCGAAATCATGATAATCGAAAGAATTCCCATGAGAGCAGAGTAAGTGGCCGTTTTCCCTGAGCAAAGGAAATAAATAATCACGGCAAGAGGCAGAATCATGTAACCGCGTGAAAGGAAAAGCGGAATGAAGCGCGGGATTTCTTCTTTTGGAAGACCTTTGAGCCCGCGTTTGTGAGCCTCAAGATGAACAGTGATAAAAATTCCTGCGAAATACAAGAAAGCCGGGATAATCGCAGCCTTTACGACAGTGATATAAGGAACGCCGACACTTTCCGCCATGAGGAATGCAGCAGCACCCATAATCGGAGGCATGAGCTGACCGCCTGTTGAAGACGCAGCCTCAACCGCGCCGGCAAATTCTCCGCGATAACCAAGTTTTTTCATCATCGGGATGGTGAAGCTGCCCGAACCGACAGTGTTTGAAACGGAACTTCCAGAAACTGTTCCGAGCAAAGCTGAAGAAAGAACCGCAACTTTTGCAGGACCGCCGCTTGCTCCACCAGCAATGGCATTGCAGGAATCAATGAAGAACTGGCCGATTCCAGTTTTTTCGAGGAATGCACCAAAAAGAATGAAGAGGAAGATAAATGTTGAACAGGCTCCGATTGGAGTTCCCATGATTCCTTCTGTAGTGTAATACAAATGGCTTACGACGCGTGTAAGTTTGTAACCGCGGTGATTGAGGAATCCCGGCAAGAACTTTCCGATGAAAGCATACAGAATGAATCCGCCGGCAATAATCATAATCGGAAGGCCAACAATGCGACGGCAACTTTCAAACAGGATTATGATTCCGATGATTCCGACAAAAATATCAAGAGTTGTGTATGCACCGGCGCGAAGAACAATCTGATGGAAATTAATTATGTAATAGCTCCAGCAGCCAGCACCGATGAAAGCAAGCGCAACATCATAAAGAGGAAGCGTATCTTTTGGCATGGACTTTGAGGCCGGGAAAAGCAGGAATGCAAGGAACTGAACGAAAGCCAGATGACTTGCACGAACAATCTGTGCCGGGATTCGGCCGCTCAAAGTGGCATAAAGCTGAAAACTACAGAATGCAAGGGAAACAAGAACGGTGATGTACTGCCGCCAGCATTTATGCTCACGGTAAGCCTGTTCTCTGTCCAAATTCTGCATGAGATTCTTCATCTCATCTTCGTTCGTAGTAGGAAGCAAACTTTCAACAAGGGGGCTTTCCTTTGTACTCTCAATTTCGTCACTCATTCTTGACCTCCAGTTTTTTTGTAATAAAATAATTCAGAATCGAAACCCTCTTTATCTCAAAAACAAGGCTCGTCTGCGGTTTGAAAAACTCTTTCAAAAAAAATTCATTATTGCCGCTGAATTCCATTCCTTCCATGGCAGTTTTGCCAAAACTCACGGAATGTTCGGCAATCACACCTACAGCCATGACAAGCTTTGGAAGCCGCCGGTTTAAGCCGCTGATTATATAACCATTATCTGTGCTGTGGAATTCAGCTCCGTCTGTCTCATAAGGCTCAGGGATTCCCGCTCCATAAGAGACAAATTCCGTCATAAAAAGCTCTAATCCGCCATCGCCTGCGGGGAGATAGAAATCATGAACCCGGCCTTTATTGACAGAATGTGTGTAACTGATTGCAAAGCCGTCTCTGGCTCCGCTGCGCGAATAAATTTTTTCTGAAAAGTTCTTTCGATTTGAAATTGATAGCACCCGCACTAAAGGAAGATTTAAAACCAAAAGTGCGGATACAGCCAAAAAAATTATTTTTTTCATAATTTAATGCCGCCCCGCCGTGTAGCCCCAAAGTTGCATAGTGAGCATAGCGAACGCCGCAATGAGCGTTAGCGAAGGGAATCGAGCACGACAACGATTGTGCTCGCGGAAGGGCGGCCGCAAGAAATTTGGCGCAATATTAGTCTAAAACACCAATTTCTTTGAAGTATTTTGCAGCACCTGGGTGGAATGGAACTGAAATGCCTGTTACGGCTGCTTTTGCAGAAACTTCCTTGCCCTTTGCATGTGCAGAACCAAGCTCATCAAGGTTCTCGAACAAAGCTTTTGTCATTTCGTAAACTGTGCTTTCATCCAAAGATGCGCTTACAGCCAAAGTTGCCTTGATTGCAAGAGCTTCTGTGTCAATGTCTGTGCCTTTGTATGTGCCAGCTGGAATGACAGTTTTTGTGTAGAATGAATATTTGTTGCAGATTGAATCAGCCTCAGCTCCAGTTACAGGAATGAGAACGAGACCGGCTGTGAAAGCAAGCTCCTGCAATGCTGCGTTTGGAACACCAGCTGTGATGAAACAAGCATCGAGAGTGCCGTTCTGCAAGCCTTCTGCAGATTCTTTGAAAGAAAGATTGTTCTTTTTGATGTCGTCGAATGTGATTCCGTAGCCTTCAAGAATCTGTTTTGCGTTGAATTCTACGCCAGAGCCGGCATCACCGACAGAAACGCGCTTTCCGTGCAAGTCGCCGATTGATTTGATTCCGCTTGATTTTGAAGCAGCAATCTGAACGACTTCTGGGTACAAAGTGCCGATTGAAGCAAGGTTCGGGAGTTTCTGACCTGCGAACATGTCTGAACCACGGTAAGCGTAATCCATAACATCGTTCTGAACTGTAGCGAATTCTGCGTCGCCTTTAGAAATGAGTCGCAAGTTCTCTGCAGAAGCACCAGTTGCCTGAGCTGTGACATTCATGTTTGCGATTTTTGTATTCCAAATGTTGGCGATTGCACCACCGAACGGATAATAAGTTCCAGAAGTACCTCCAGTAGCGAGGATGTAATTTTTTTTGTCATTACAACCTGTGAGGGCAAGCAAAGCACCAAGCAAAGAAGCAAAAACAACAATTTTTTTCATTTTTTTCTCCTAAAATAAGATGAATTATTTTAATAAAAAATTGAGTTATTTTCAATCTTTCACTCTACCAAAGTTCAATATAAATTTCGGTATTTCCTAAACTTCCACTTCTTTGCCGTGACGCAGATACCACAGCTTGCAGCTGATTTTTTCTTCCGGGATTCGGAAAAGTTTACTTGCGAGCGTACGGTATGTGTGAAGCTGGGCGGCATGTTTTTCGGGCATAATATTGCTGTCTGACTTGTAATCAACGATTGTGTACGAGCCGTCAGCATTCTGATAAATCAAATCGATGAAACCAGACCAGATGTAACCGTCATTAAACATTTTGAATTCAAGTTCCGCACGGATAAAGCGTTTTTGAGAGAGCGCGCTGCCAGACGAAGAATAAGCGGCTTTTCCCAGAGGACTTTCAGCAAATTCATGGCACATTTTTATGCAAAGCTCTTTGTTTTTGGCAATTTCTGTATCTGAAAGTTGCTTAAGGCGAGCAAAAGACGGATCATATTCTTGTGGCATAATGCCCTCTGCCTGTGCGCGAAGATAATCGTGAGCCAAAGTTCCGAATTCTGCGGCGGTCAAGCCAAATTTCTTATCAGTCTCGGAAGGATTTTCAATTGTGAAAGTTGAACTGACTTCAAATCCTTCTTCCTGATCGCTCGGCCTTTTTCGGATTGAAACAGGCTCCTCGTAAACAATTTCTTCGACATCAGACGGAAGAATATCAAAAATGCGGGTTTTGCAATCATTTTTTGTTCCGAAAGAATAAGTTTCCGTCTTTTTGACAGGTTCAATTCCTTCATAAGTGAAAGGTGCAAATTTCTTTTCTGAAAAAATCATCTTTCCATTCTCAAAATCCTTCTTAGAAAGCTCCTCACCGTAAAAATCCAGTGCAGTCTTTTCAATCAGTTTGAGATTATTGTCAGAAATACTATTTGAATTTGGATTCCATGCTCCTACAATGTAGACTTGCTCAATCGCCCGCGTAATCGCAACGTAAATAAGACGACGGAATTCGGCAAGTTCTTTTTTGTCGGAAATAGCTTTTTGTGTGATTGAAAAATAATTTGCCGACCCGCTTTCTGGCTTGATGCTCGCTCCATATTCATCATCAAAGAAAATCTGTGCTTTGTCGCTGGATTTTTTGGCACCGATACAACCCATAATGAAGACATAAGGGAACTGCAGGCCCTTGCTTTTGTGAATAGTCATAATCTGAACGGCATCTTTTTCTTCGAGCGGATAAGAAATTTCTTTTACATCGATTTCTTCATCACTCTGAGCAATTTTTTCTTTATTTTTTACAATCGCAAGCTGGTCTACAAACCACGAAATATTCTTCTGGCCCTTGTCGCACTGCCGAGCAAGCTCAAAGAGGAAGTCAAAAAGCTCTGCATACAGCTCAGTTTTCTGATTTTCCATAGTTGAATAATGATATCCCGTTTCATGCCACAAATCGTTTATGGTTTCGGAAAGTTTCTGGCTCAAAATCTGATGAGTTTTCTCTTTGATATACAGGATTCCTTTCACAAAACGGTTTTTCTGCTCGCTGGAAGATTCGCAAAGGATTTCTTCGGCCTTTTTCTGAAGTTCCTCTTCAGTCTCCGGGAGAGTCGAAAGAGTGCTTTCTGCAAGGACTGACTGCAAGGCCTTTTGATTGAGGTTGCAGAAAGGAGAAGCCAGGAAGGCTGCGAACGCATTGTTATCGCCCGGATAAACACAAAGCCTGAGGAAGCTGTAAATATCATTCACAGGACCGTCCGTAAAAATGTCGGTGTTCTGGTCAAGC
>NZ_JAFRNB010000136.1 GCF_017430385.1 Treponema sp. | reverse complement strand
ATTTTTTTGTAGGAATGATTCTGTGGGCTTGTGGGTCAACGAGAAGCCATGAGCTTAGGCCGGTGATTAGAGGCTCGCCTTCCGGAGTGGTGAATTCGTATGCCCTGACAAGCTGCAATGGCTCGGCTTTTTCTTCATAAGTCGTGAAAACATAATTCTCGTTTTCTTTTGGCATACGATGGAATCTGAAAGCCGTGCGTGAGACAAGAATTGCATATCCGTGGGCTGTGAGCGTGTCCCTGTCCATGCCTTGCTGCGCGTAATCCTCAACGGCCATGTCGCTTGTTACCTTTAAAAGATCGTAAAGACTCAGGCGTTTGTTTGAGTCGCTCTGAGAGAACTGAACTTTATGCTCTGTGTGGAATGTGATTCCGTCATCATCGAACCATTGTCTTTGTGTTACCATGTGGAGGATTATATCAGCTTCAAAAAAAAATTGCCACAAAAATTTACAGTTCCATCAAGTCCTCGAAGAAAGTCGCTGAATTCTGCCGCTTCAAAACGACTATCGTGATGTCATCATCGCGCATCGAGCCTTCCGTGAATGTTTTGAATTCATCGATAATTTCTTCCATGATGGATTGCGCGTCTTTTGCGTAGTTTTTTGAGATTAAATTCTTGACCTGGTCTTTTCCGAACATCTCGTTGTTCTTGTTGCGCCCCTCCGTGAGACCGTCCGAGTAGAAGAAAAGAATGTCATTTTCCGCCATGTTGAAGTTTACCTGCGGGAATGAGACCGTGATGAAATCAATTCCGATTGCGCCGTGATGGTCTTCGCCTTCCTTGCATGTGACTTCCTGACAGGTCATGTCTTTTGCCGAGAAAAGAATTGGATTCGGGTGGCCCGCGTTCGCCATTTCGACAAGACATTCATCATTCTGGTCGAATTCTCCGAAACGGAACATTACGCCTGTGAGATAGTTTTCGACTTCACCCTTTGCCTCGATGATTTCGTTGTTGATTTCGTATAATGTTCGTGAGACTGTCTCTTTGTTCTGCATGTTTTTGAGGAAAGTCTGGCCTACGATGTTCTTTGCGAGCATTGTGATGAGGCTGGCAGAAATTCCGTGGCCGGAAACATCAAAAAGTGAGAATCCGTAAAGAAAATTGTCGTGGATATAATAATCGTACATATCGCCGGAGACTTTTGCGAGCGGATTGTAGCTTACGGCAATATCCCAGCCCTTGAGATTTTTTGGCGGGTAGGGGAAGAATTTTTTCTGCACGAGGGAAGCCATATCAAGTTCCAGCTCTGAGCGGCGGATTTCTTCTTCAAGCTTGCTGTTTTTGTGTGAAAGTTCCTGTGTCTGCTTCTGGACTTCACGGCGAAGCTGGATGTTGAGGTATTCGTTCTGTGCGACGGCCTTGTTGTAACGCACGCTCATGATGATTATGAAATTGAGGATTGTGAGAAGCCAGCCGAAAAGCGTTATGTACGGAACGTCTGCCTTCTGGATTTGGAGCTTGATGATAAAATCAACTGGAATCGCAAGAAGCACGGGAATGAAAGCGAAATTAAGAGTCTTGAAATCCTTCAGCTCTTTTGGGGAAAGTTTTTGTTTAAGGATGAAAATGAATCCAAATAGAATCTGAACCAGTGAAAGTAAGAGCGTGTAAGGGCAAACTTTCCTGAGAAAATCGTAGTTCGGGGCGAAAAGTGTTGGAATAATGCAGATTGCAAGAATTCCACATCTCAGTATGCGGAAAAAATTAGTTTCACGTCTTTTCACAAATTCAATCATAAGTGTAGAAAGAAAGAATGTCGCAAGATAGAAACCTGTGCACAGAGTCAGTTTTATGAAAAGAATGTAAGGAACATTATTCGGGTAAGTTATCGGCAACTGTGGTGCATAGAAAGGAGTTGCCAGCATGAGTGAAGAGACACATAGCAATGCGAAGTGAAGGTATGAGATGAAAAGCCCCAATGACTTGTTCTTGAGATTTTCTGGGATTTTGAAGACAAGCCTGAGCCACACATATTCCTGCTCCCGTCCCGCTACTTTTAAGATGTTGCTTGTTCCTGCCGTGGAAAATTTGTGGAAGCGAAGTGATTCGGCTACTTCGGGCGTGCTGTCCGCGCTACATTCAGTCCAATAAAAATTGTCTTTTAAATTGATGATTTCATTGGATTCCTCGTAAGGGCTGCAGGAAGAAAAAATTGTGAGAAAACTTGTTAAAATTATCAGCGAAAAAAATGTTCTCCGCATTGGAAAAAGTATATCATAAAATCTCCAAAATCTAAAAGCCCTTTTATGAGACTAAGGAATTTTCCAAGTTTATACGATTTTTTTACAAGATTTTTTTGCGTTTTTTTCATACAATCTGATTCATGAGAGAAAATGCTTTCTTCCTTAACAATTTGTTTTTTACGCTGAATGCGGTGATGCCGATTGTGGCCGTGATTGCTGTCGGATATTTTTTGAAGCAAATCCGGCTTTTTGACGAAAAATTTTTCCCGCTCTTGAACAAACTTTGTTTCCGCTGCCTGCTTCCGTGCCTGCTTTTTTTCAATGTCTACAATGTCGATAATCTTTTTGAGATTGCAAGATATGGTAGAGTCTGCCTGTTTGCCGTAGTCTCAATCCTTCTGTTTTTTGCACTTGCATTGCTTGCGGTGATTCTTTTTGTGAAGGATGACAGGCAGAAGGGTGTCATGCTCCAGTGTGCTTACCGTTCCAATTATGCGATTATCGGTATTTCACTTGCAATGTCAATTTCATCGGGAGACCCAAAGCCTGTAGTTGCCGCATCAATTCTTTCTTCCGTGTCGATTCCTCTTTTCAATGTGCTTGCGATTGTCGCGCTTTCGATTTTTATAAAGGAAGGCGGAAAATCCGTGAGCATTGTTTCAGTCCTAAAGAAAATCGTGACGAATCCGCTGATTCTGGGTGTTTTTGCAGGATTTTTATGCCTTTTGGTGCGTTTCGTTTTCCGTTATGTCTTTCCTGTCAGAATTGGAGACTCAGAATTTTTTACGATTAAACAGAATCTGCCTTTTGTTTACAAGACGATTTCCATGCTTGCGCAGTCGGCAAGCCCTGTCGCGCTGATTGCACTCGGCGGAAATTTCAAATTCAGTGCGGTCGCAAGGCTCAAATACAAAATAATTGCGGGAGTTCTGGCCAGGACTGTCCTTTGCCCGCTTGTCTGCCTTTTTGTTGCGGTAAAACTCGGCTTCACTTCCGTGGAATTCCCGGCATTGATTGCGCTTTACGGAACTCCGCTTGCAGTCTCAACCGTTCCAATGACGGCCGAAATGGGCAGCGATTCCGAGCTTGCGGGGCAGCTTGTAGTCTGGACGACTTTGAGCAGCGCGTTTAGTTTGTTCGTGATTATTTTTATTTCTGTTCAGAGTGGATTGCTTTAATTGATTTAGTTCCTCGGTTCGCTGAGTAACATTCCTCTTCCCCACAAGAAGCCGTTCCTGTTGTCAAATAACCAGAATTCTTCTCCGTAGCAGAAAATTGCATGGTCGTAGTAGCCGACATTCGTTCCGAGCGGAACCGGAAGAACTTTCTCTTTTTCACCTTTTGCAAGCTCGTCAAATTTTTTGACCCGGAAGATTTCCTCCGCGAGTTTTTTTCCTTCGGACAATTCATTGAAGCAATAAAAAAATGTGTGAAGCTCGCCGCCGCTTTTGAACGGAATTATGACAGGAACTTTTTCATAAGCGAATAATATAGAAGAAATCAGTGCGAACATGGAAAAAAGGGCGGTTTTCTTAAAAGACATACTATATTATCGGAACTTATGCGCATAAAAATCTTGAATTATTCTGGATCTGTGTTACAATTTTTAAATAGAAAATTTTTTATGATATTTCACGGGGGAGCCGCTTATGCGAAAATTTTCACGGCTAGTGATTATGCTTTCACATGAAGGCAACGAAAATTCTGGATTTTCAGCACCTGTCGTGGAAATGACCAACGGCGACAATTCCGTTCAAGTTTCTGATTTTGGGCGCGCGTTGCATATGCTTCCGCCAGGGAGCGAAGTCAGCGTTGTCGCGAACGGCACGGTCGGGAATATTACCGTTCATAACATTGCCCGTGTGATTCGTGAGAGCGGAATTTTTGTTTCGCTCGATTTGTCTTCCGTTCAAGAGTTGTCCAGGGTCTTTGACTCGCCGTTTAAGGATAACCCCAATCTCATAAGCATGAATTTCCCAAACAATTTGCTTTCGATAAATCCTCAGGCTTTCGCTGGCTGCAAAAATCTGGAGCATGTTTCAATTCCTGCGACAGTCCAAAAAATCGGAACACAGGCATTTGCAGGCTGTGAAAAGCTCGCCGTGCTTGAATTTTCTGACCCGAGCGGCTGGCACATCGAAAAAGAAGGCGGCGTTCTGGAAGAAATCTCAAATCTCACGAACGCCGAGGATAACCCTTACCGCTTCACGCTTCCTTCAAGTCCGTACCGAAACTGCGTTTTGTGCAAAAAATCAGAGAACGAGGCTGTCGATAAAACGTAGAAGATGCTCCGCCAAGTTTCCGTTTTCATGGAGCTTTTTGGCGAAATTTTCAAAGCCGTGTGTGTTTGTGTGCTTCGCCGAGTCGAGGAGCATTTGAGTGAGCGGCTCTGATTTCGTTGCGTTCTCGTAATCGTTGTAACTCTGCCAAAAATCGCGGATTGACTCAAATTCCTCTGGCTTAAAATATTCTTTCAGCCGTTCCAAAAGCGCGTTCACTTTGACGAGCTGATAATTTTCGTCCTGTTTGTAAGCCTGCCATATATAAGGAAGACCTGTGAGGGCTGCCCGCGCAAGCGAATCTTCGCCGCGCACAAAAAGAAAGTCCATCGTCGTGATAAAATAATCAAATTCTTCTTGCTGTAAAAATGGTATTTTTACTATTTTAAATGGTGAATTGAGAATTTTCCATTTTTCCTCAAATGGTGCCGAAGATTTTCCCTCAGCAAGATAAACAACGACAGAAAAATCCGAGTCAGTTTTCCGCATCTTGTTCTGAAAGTCCGCGATGCCTTTGACAACAGCCGAACAATCGTCTTCGTAAGCGAAAAAGAAAATTTTAAATGCAGGATGGGCTAACGATTGTAGCCCCGCCGCAGGCGTTCCTTCGTCTTGCGAAGGAATGGAGCGGAAGCGGAAGGGCGAAAAGCGTGACGGCGAAGCCGGAGCCCCCGATTGCTCATTGCTGACTGCTAACTGCTCATTTATAATCAGTCCTGCCGTTTTTTCGGTGAAGCCCGGCATGAAGAAGATTTTTTTGATGTTTGCCTTTCGGGTGCCGCTTTTGAGAAGGTGGAACTCGTCGGCATATTCCTCGGCCGTGAGGTAGTCAATCTGGATTATCTGAACCGTGCGCGTAAATTCCGGGGCAAAAAGCTGCTCCTCAAGCCAGTCCGGCCGCCCGCACTGAAAACACTCGAGGATAATTGAAGGTTGAAAATTGAAAATTGAAAACTGTGGCTTTGAATTGCTGTCTTGGGCTAGGGATTGGAGAGGCGGCGTAGCCGTACCGCTTGCGGTATGGAGCGGGAGCGGAACCTCGGAAAGCCCGGCGGCGCAAGCCGAAGCCCCCTTAGAGTTTTCATTTTTCAAATTTCCGCTTTCAGTTTCCAGATTCCAGTCTACGATTTTCCAGGTGGTGTTTTTGTAGTGGAAGTCCTGGATTTTTTTTGTCGGGTCGATTTGGCTGGCCATTTTGTGGAAACTTTCGAGGTTGCTTACCACAAGCGTGAGTTCTAGGTTCGGGCGGAGGTCGCTCAGGGCGCGGGCAAGGCGGTAAACTACGCCGATGTCACCGAAATTGTCAACGACCTTGCAAAGAATCATGATTTTGTTTTTGTCGAGCATAATTTTTCCTTTTGCGATTGCTTAGAACCTGATTCCGAATTGGAACGACGGAACAAGTTCTGCGCTGCTGCCTACATTAATAGAAGAAAAATGATTTTCACGGAAATAGCGGGTGAATATTTCGTCATTTTTCTCATCGATGTGAAGGTCAAAGACCGTGGCTGCGAAGAAGTGAACCCTGCGGCGAGGCTTGTATGAGAGCGAGAAGCGGCATGACGGAACAAAATAGCATTTTCTGTCTTCAAAAATGAGTTTTGCCCAGACAAAGCGTGCGAAAACTTCCGAGTCCAGCATGATTCTGCCGTAAAGCGTGTGCTGATGCCCCAATCCGAGGGCAAGCCCATAAGTGCTGCTGTTCGCAAAGTGCATTTCGCCTGTGACGGAGCCGTAAATTTGCTGGCAGCCTGCCCTTAATCCCAGGCCGAGAATTTTTTCTGTGGAAAATGTGATTTCTGGATGAACCACGAATTTATGGCGTTGATCCAAATCGTATTTTTTTGAAAGTGTCTGGGCTTCTTTTCCTTTAATTTTTTGGTACGAAAGGCTTTCTTTTCCTAGTGTCACTTCGCCGGCCTTAAAATTTAAGACTGTGCCGGAATGAGGATGTAAATGCCCTTCCTTTGAGACTGAAAGAAGTTTTCCTTCGGCATCGTAGTGCTCGATTTCGTAGTCGATGATTGTCGGAAACAGGCTGTCCTTGTGGACAACGACATTCAGGTTTTGGTTTCCGGGAAATCCGATTACATTTTCTTTGGGAAGAGGAAGGACTGACACAGGAATTTTCAGGCTGTAAAGTTGTACGGAGCCGTCAAGAATCTGCGCAAGCATTTCTCCGTCATCATTGTAGACCGCGATGTCATGGCTTCCGCTGAATACAATTTGAGAGCTTCCAAGTTCCGAGAAAAGTTCTTCTTCGTTTAAGGCGAGCAGCCATGAAAGATAGCTTTCACAGGCGTGCATGTCCACGAAAGCATTCATCACATATTCAAATCCGCCATCGATGTTTGAATTCACGCTTTTTTGAATCATTTTGATAAGGAATGGCAGTTTTTCTTCTTCGTTTTGTGGAATTTCTAATTCTTCCTCATGTTTATCCGGGAAAACTTTCCAGAAAATATTTTCTGCCAGCCGGTGAAGTCCAAAAAACGGGCTGTAATAGCTTTCGGTGTCTGTGTAAAGATAAGTAAGAAC
Source organism: Treponema sp. (assembly GCF_017430385.1). GTDB lineage: Bacteria > Spirochaetota > Spirochaetia > Treponematales > Treponemataceae > Treponema_D. The sequence goes on along the minus strand of NZ_JAFRNB010000136.1, from coordinate 6,988 downwards.
TCTTGCAAGCTGAATCTGAAGAAAAGGCCCGTTCTTGAAAGGCGCGTAATCCCTGAGAAGAAGTTTTTTGTAATATTCGTTCATCCGGGGAAAATAATCATCGAGATATTTTTGTGGAGCTGTGTTCCAGTAATTCGCAATGATTTTTGAGCGGCCGAATTTCTTCCATTTCCAGTTGTTGCGGTTCGGCGGAACGGACGGAACTAAATCCTCGGCGTTGATGATGTTCCAGATGAAATTGTATTTGGAATCGCCTGTTTTCTCTTCCTGACTGACATTCGGGGAGGCGAAAGTGTAGACGAAGAGTTTTTTTGCAGGAATTATGTTTTCGTCTGCGATGGTCGCGCCCAGAAGATTTGCGAGTGCTGCTCCACGGCTGTGACCAGTGATTAAAAAATAAGATTCTTCCGGGCTGATGTTTTTGTTCTTAAGAAAATCGTACAAAGCCTGCCTGAGATTTTCGCAAGTTTTTGAAAATCCTTCATGAACGAGAATATTTTTTTTTGTCGTGTCGCTTACATTGATGTTTGAGATCCATTCGTTGGCGTTTAACGGCGTTCCGCGCAGAACAACAAAGACCAGCTTTTTAGGGCCTTTTGGCGTGGAAATTTCCTTGAAAGCAAAACTGTATGCAGCCTGATTGTTTCCTGAGAGCGGAGTGGAGTAGTCGAGGACATAATTCCACTCGATGTCACTGTCCTTGAATCCGAGCACCCTGTAGCTTTGAAGCAGCGGATTTGAAGTCGGATTTTTTTCGACAGGAACGTATGAAATTTCTGAGAGCATCGCGGCAATCCGTGCGATTCCGTGATGATAATTTTCCGGCTCCGTCGTGACAAACCAATTCTCATCCCATTCAGTATTTACAGGAACCGGCTCTTCGGTGGCGACTTCAAGCCCGTGCACAGAAAAAGTGACCGTGCGGGCGTGTAAAGAGGAAAAAGTGGTGAGGAAGAGGAGAATAAAAATGTAGGTACGATGTATTTTTGTATGTGACATATTTTTTATTATTGTCTCACCAAGCGCATTCGTTGACGCGCTTGCTTAGATTCGATTTTGCTACGCAAAATCAAAATTTAAATATTTAAAATGGGATTCCGTAGGAATCCCGAATCTGTGTGACAATCTTTTTTTACCTATAGTGACGATTCCTGCATGTCTGAGAGAGACGCTGAACTGCGTGTCTGTGTGCTCTCTTTTCCGTCGAGCGTGACCTTGAGCTTTTTGTATTCGCCGTTTCGGAAAACTGTTACCGTAACTGTGTCGCCTGGGCGTTTTGACTCCAGCGCGCTTGTGTAATCGGCGTAAGTGCGAACCGTGATGTTGTCGATTCCAGTGATGATGTCGCCGCCCAAGTAAATCGTCGTTGGATTGAATCTGCTTCCGTACTGAACCTGCTCCGTGCCGCCCAAAATGCCTGATTTTTCGGTAGATGAGCCTCGCTCAACTTCGCTTACAAGAATTCCGTAGTTGATTGAGAGACCTGCGTAGCGTGCGATTGATGAAGTCATCTGAACAGGAGCGATTTTGAGGACTCCGCGGTTGACTTTTCGGTATTTGATCAAATCGTCAACGACACGGCGGGCTGTGCTTACAGGAACTGCGAAACCGATTCCGGCAGAAGAGCCAGAGTTTGAGATAATCATCGTGTTGATTCCGACCATTTTGCCGCTGGTGTCGAGCAATGGACCGCCAGAGTTTCCTGGGTTGATTGCCGCATCAGTCTGAATCATATTCCGGATGATGACATTCGTGCTTTCCTGAATCGGGCGGCCGAGACCAGAGATAATTCCTGTGGTCATTGTGCGTTCAAGCGCGAACGGATTTCCGATTGCGATGACTTTCTGGCCGACTTTGAGATTGTTTGAGTTTCCGAAGTCGATTGTCTTTAGCGTTACATTGTCCGGCGGATTGAATTTGATTACCGCGATGTCGCTTTCAACATCCTTTCCGATGACTGTTCCTTCGTAAGAAGTGCCGTCGTAAAGCGAGATGTTGATTTTGCTTGCGTTTGAGATTACATGAACATTCGTGACGACATAGCCGCGCTTATCGATGATTGAGCCGCTTCCAGAGCCACCTTCCTGAACTACCGGCTCCAAGAACCAGTTGATTCCCATGACCTGCGTGGTGATGTTGACTACGGCCTCGTTGCATTTTTCGTAGACCGAAATATTCTGCTGCTCGTCCTGAGTGTACTGAGAATAAGAAGTGTTTGCGACAGGAACGGATTTTTCTTCGATAAAAGAACTCGGCTTTTTTGCCACCGGTGCTGTGATTTCCGGAGTTTTTGCTGGCTGAGAAGAAACATTTTCTGAAATCTCGGTTTTTGCTGATTCTGACTGCTCTTCCTGCGCCTCGGAATTATCCACAGGCTCACTTTTTGAGCGGAGGGAGAAATATGCGACTGAGGAGAGCGAGATTACGACCCCGACCGCCAATCCTGCCAAAGAAGATTTTATCAGCTGCGAGCGGGAATAGAGTTTCATTTTGCATCTCCGAGAGAATCATCGGTTGAATCAGAAGTTTGAGCGGAAGCCTGCGCCTGCTCTGTTTTTGTCTCAGATTTTGACTCTTCGCCAGGCTGCAATTCAACATAGAAAGTTTTTGCCTTGCCGTGTTCGACATAGACAAAATTTTCCTGATAATTGTAGCCATCTTTTTCGGTGCGGAGAAGATAGAATCCTTCGACCATGTTTGAGAGTGTCAGCGGTGTTACGCCCTGAAAATTATGGTTCAGATAAATGCGGCACCCTTTGAGGTTTGATTTAAAAGATGCCTTTGTTCGGTTCTGCTCGATTGCCGTTGTTTCCTCTGGCTCAAGGTTCGGAATGATTGCAAATGCTTCAGCAGATTCACTTCCGGCTTCTGCTTCCTGTGCGAAAACAGCCGGTGCCGACAAAAGTGCTGCAAGTCCGAGAATTACAAAAATGCTTCGTTTCATATTTTGCCCCGAAAAATCAATAAATCTGTTCGTAAAACTGAAGTTCCCGAACACACCAATTTTATTTCAAAACTTCTTCGCCACGGCCCATCGCTGTTAAGCCTGTTTTACAAAGCTCAAGGATTCCATAAGGCTCCAAAAGGCGGATAAGGCTTGCGATTTTTTCTTCGCTACCAGTTGCCTCAACGATTACCGAGTTCTGTGCGACATCGACAATGTGTGCGCGGAAAATGTCGCAGGTTTCGATGATTACGGCACGGTCAGTTCCGCTGGCCTTTACCTTAATCAAAGCCATTTCGCGCTGGGTTGTGTTCTCTTTGTGGCAGTGCTTGATAGAAATGACCTCAACGAGCTTTGAAAGCTGCTTTTTAATCTGCTCCAGAACATATTCGTCGCCCTGAACAACGATTGTCATGCGGCTCTGGCCAGGGTTTGAAGTCTCGCAGACAGTGAGCGAGTCGATGTTGAATCCGCGGCGGCTGAACAAGCCAGAAACACGGCTCAAAACACCAGCATGGTCTTCAACAAGAACAGAAAGTACATATTTTTTCATTGTAAATCTCCTGAAATTATGGGCGCTCCCCTTCGGGTCGGGCTTTTCGGGGTTTCGCTAACGCTTCATTCCGCCGCTCCCTGTGGTCGCTCTGGAACGGCAAAGCCGCCCCTACAATCCCTAGCGCATAAAAAAGACTATCACATTTCACAAAAATTTGCTATATGATTAGTCATATTCTGCCAGCTCATAAATCTTGAAATCGTCAGTAGTTTTGAGGTCTAAGTAATCAGCTGCCTTGATTTCTCTTTCAAGGGCCTTTACAACATTCTTTGCAATTTCAACAGCATCAGAATATTCAATTCCAAGTTTTTTTAGCGGCTCAAATTCATGGCATCTTATACAGTTCCTGTCATCTTCAGTCATATATTCACCGGGATTCTCTTTTGATTCGCCGGCTTTCTCACAGTCTTCTTTACTGGCAATAACGACATGAAAATCTGCGCATTCCTCGTCTTTTTCGTTCCAGAATTCCCCGATTTCAAAAAATATTTTCTGAATAAGAGTTCCGCTGAATCTTTGAGAGAGCTGCTCAACTATTGAGGAAACGATATCCGAAGTAATTTTGTCCTTGTCGATAGCACAAGAAGCGTCTTTTTCCTCGATTTCTTCATCAAAAAGAATCTGCATGTGCGAGCCGGCAGTTTTTTCTTTTATTATCCTGATAATCTTTTCTTTTTCGCCTTCTGTAAGCGGAGAATTACCCGGTTCAAGCCAGTTTGTCAGAGTCTTTTTATGGCAGATAAAACCGCCTTTTATCATCTCGCCCTGAATCCTTACGGTTCTGCCTTCTATCAGAACATCAATGTAAGTGTTTGTTCCTGTGATTTTTACGTCTTTATGCGGATATTCCTTTTGAATAAGAGATTTTCGGTTGAAGTCAGTTATATCCGAGCCAAGTTTTTTGTAAATCTCTTCAACAGAAGCGTGGGTGGAAAGAGTTTTCAATTCTTCGTCTGTCATGCCAATCAGTTCCAGGAATTGAACTTTTCCGTTCGGAGTTTCAATCGTTTGCACGGTCGGGTCTTTTACGATAATTAGTCCTGTGAGGCGGGACTTTCTTTTTGAATCAATTCCTTCTGTCTGACCCGTGTAAATGTATTCATTTTCTGTGAAGACTTCTCCATTAAATACTAATCTTGCGATTCCCTGTAAAATTGCGCAGCCATTTTTGATTTCGGCTTCTTCATCTTCGTATTTGTCTTTTTTGAGCTTGAAGGTCAGCTCATAGCCGTAGCCGCTGATTTCTTTGTTTTCACTTTCTTTTTCATACAGCTCAGACAGTCCGAATGAAACAAAGTGCCAGTAATTTCCGCCGTCGTAAATGCTGATTCCGTCAAGCGGGTCATTTCCGCCGAATTTCCATTTGACAAGAGTTCCGTAGTGAAGAGGCTGAGTCTGACCCGGATACGCATGCAAAAATTCTTTTTCGATTGCGAGCCAGCCTTCGCTTTTCTGATGATTCTTTTTATGTTCAAGAAAATCAAAGCATTTGTTTATTACCAAAATTAAGGCAAAAAGGCCTGCCAAAGAAAGCAGCCATACAAGGATTCCTTTTGCCCCGAAAAATTTAATAAATAGAACAAGCAGGGCCAGCAGAAATATCAGGATTTTTTTATGAAAATTTTTTGGTTTGGTCATTTTTACCCCTTTTTGACTTTAATGATATAATGTTCCGCCGATTCTCAGAATAGACTGCTTAAGTTTTTCTTTGTTTTCCCTGTCTGTTTTTTCAAGCTCTGAGGCTTTGATTTCTTTTACATAGCCGCCAAAAACAAACGCTTCTGCCGTATCAAGCCCCATTTCGTCCACGCCGTAAGCTACAATCAGATACCAGGGAGCCGTGATTCCGTCGATTGTGTCCTTTTTTACGGTTTTTGCACGGATTGTGCAAGTCTGCCCCGCAAGTGCGATTGAGCGTTCTCCGTAGTAAAAGCCTGCTCCTTCTTCCTCAACGCCACCGACGGATACAAGTTCGGATGATAAGGACGGTGCTTTTCGTAATTTGAGGTTGTCAAGGATAAGGATATATTCGCTGTCTACGCCCTCGTTACGCCAGGGATAGCGGATACATTCAGTTCCTTCGTAGTCGAATTTCACATACGGCGGTGCCCACTCATCTGACCAGCTGATTCTGCCGTTTTGCACATTAATTAAAGCACCTTTGAAGTGTAAGCCGATTTTTTCCAAGTCCAGTTTGTATTTCCCAGGAACCTGCATTTTGTCCCAGTATTCTCCGTTGTAGAGGGGTTTTTCTTCTGTATCGCAGGTCTCAAAAAACACCAGCCCGCCTGAGACAGAATATTTTCCCTCGGCCACCACAGTATCGCCAATTACTTTTTCTGAAAAACTCCATTTTCCGTCATCAGTGAAAGTAAAATATCCGAAGCCGTTTGCCACAAGATAATGTTTTATCTCTGCGTCAGTTTCTGGATTTTTAAAGTCGCCAGCAAACAAACTTGTACAAAGAAGAGCAATCGAAAACAATGCAAGCATGAATTTTTTCATTATTTTTTCTCCTTTTGGCAGAAAAGGGGCGTTGCGGGGGCTCCCGCAGAGAGGGTAGCGGAAAACGCGTAGCGGTTGGAGCTAGGGGGAGGCTTCCCCCCTTTGCTTATTCCGCGTAGACGCCCAAAATCCTTACATCTTCCGCCATTTTTTTAAGCTTTTGGCTGAAATCTTCTATATATGTATTTGGATTTTCGACCGACTGAGGAATCACGACATCGCAGTAGAACCAGTATTTCCACGGCTTTCCGGCGATTGGGCGGGATTCAAGCCTGTTCATGCTCAGGTTTGCTTCCTTGAAAATGCCAAGGGCATCGTAAAGGGCTCCGGCTTCGTTTTTGGTAGTGAAGACAAAGCTTGCCATGTTCGGCTTTTGCTCGCTCCACTGGCCGGCAGGCTCCTCGACATGGTTTGCCGCAATCACGACGAAGCGGGTGTAGTTGTTCTGTTCGTTCTGGATTCCTTCTTTGATAACTTCAAGACCGTAAATCGCCGCGTTCCGTGCATTGCAGATTGCCGCGTTTTCAACCGAGCCTTTTTCTGCAACAAGACTTGCCGCCGTCGCTGTCGAAACTGTGTCCACGGCATTCCATTTCTGGCTTCTGAGGAAATTTGAACACTGGCTGAGGCCCTGAGGGTGAGAGTAGACATTCTTGATGGTTTCGAGACTTGCGCCTTTTACGCCCAGGAGCGAGTGCTGAATCCGCAAAGTGAGAGCGCCCACGATGGAAATGTCCTCGTAGCGGGTGAGGTTGTCGTAGTTGTTGTAGACCGAACCTGCGGTTGAGTTTTCGATTGGAACCATGCCGTAGTCAGCCTTTCCGTCAACCACCGCTTGGAAAATCTCGTCGAATGAATCGACCGTTTGAGCTTCGACAGAATCCTCAAAGAAATTTTCGATTGCCTGCTCGGCGTAAGCTCCCTTCATGCCGGAGAAAACACAGATTGGCTTTTTGTGAGTGACCTTTTCGGCATTTGCCTTT
>NZ_JAFRNB010000135.1 GCF_017430385.1 Treponema sp. | reverse complement strand
TAAAGTAACATGATTTAAGCCCATACTTATGGTTCTCCTTTGTTAATTTTGGTTTTTGTGGTGAAAAACATATTAACAAATTTCCATTTGTATGGGTGTTTTTATTTTTACTATTTCAAGTTCATTTTACAATCTTCCATTCTTTTTATTTCCCCAGAAATATTCACCTTTCTTTGCTGCAGAAGTGTCTGAACAAATCGTCGAGAAAGTTATCGTGCGATAATCGCTTGAACGCGCCCAATCCACCGCATGAAGAACATAGCCTTTGAATGTACCCAAAGCATTTCCGGCCGCATCTTTCAAATTAATTGTAACTGAGTAACCGTCCGAAGCCAGTGTCCATGAACCAGAATAATTTCCAGTGATATTTCCATTTGAATCAAGCGTAATCTCTTTGCTTTTTGTTGGAACTGCATCAGCGGAATTTACATTGTCTGTGACAGAATCAGCACCATAAATACCAAGCGTAGAAACTTGTGCCTTGGCTATATCACGAACAGTAAGAATCGTGTCATAAGTTCCTGCAATATCCGTCATATTCAATGCCGAAAGACTTTCTTTTCCATCGCTGGTATAATTTGCATAATTGTCATAATAATCATTCTGATTTAGAACCGGCCAGCCGTCAGAATTGAAGAACATCTGATGAAGTTGCAGCAAGAAAATATATTCTGGAGCATAATTTGTGCGCGTATGGCAGGCAAACATAATCTTACCATCTTTCGCTCGCAAAACTGAAAGTCCGCCCTGACTTCGGAAACTGTATTCATCGCTTAAGGCATGACTTCCGATGATTTTTGAGCCGATTGCATGATATTTAGAATAATTGGTCGTTCCAAGCCACATATCCTTTCCACCAGCATCAAGATATGGCCCGTTTATGTCTCTGCTTCTGCCCAACGCGCAACGGTATTCCCACATAAGTCCGCCACAAGAAGAAATCATGTAGTAATAATCAGAGTTACCATTGTAGAAAAGTTGAGCACCCTCATAAGCTGTGGAAGCTCCATTGCTTGGAGTGCTAGCACTTGCAGCCCCACCGATAAGTGGCTTGCCCAAAAGCGCGAACCTGTCAGAAATTGAACTTGTTGTTGTCGCGGCCTTATCTAATGACATGTCAAGTTCATCACCCTCACTATACGTTTTTCCATCAAGAGTAAACTCACTGAGAGCTACAGGTTTCAAGCTAACAGAATCAACATAAGCAAGAACAATTCCGTTCAGCCAAGAGCCATAAGTGATTGCATAACATTCATTGTTTCCGATAGTATATTTTTTGATTTCACCATTCGCAACATCATAGACGAATTCAGGGTCAATACAACCATATCTATTGTTGTTACACTCTTTGTAGTTTGGCAAAGAAATTGCTTTTCCATCCAAAGAAGCCCCATTTGAAGTTAAAGTGCTGCCATCAATGTCACCTTTCGAACCAATTACATAAGGACAATACCGAACCAAAAAGTTCTGGCTGTAACTGACTCCAAGTGCAGAAAGTTTTGATTTTATGCCGGCTATGTCAGCATCATTTCCTGTGTATTTTGAGATGTAGCTTGCCGGATAAAAAGGGCCTTTCGCGCTAGAAGCAATCGCAAGCACGATTGAAGAACAGGCATATTTTTTGCTATTGTCCGACATTAAGACATCCGCATTTACACCGTGGTACATATAATACAAGCCATTCTGTTTGATGACAGTCGGTGCCCAAGTGACGGCCGTGTAGCTGGAATTGCTGTGCTTAACTTCCGAAGAAGATGCCTTGAATCCTTCCCATGCCAAAAAATCCTCATCCCAATGACCTTGAATCGCAGACTTAGAAAGTGTCGTCCAATTCACCAAATCAGTAGAATAACGGATATTTATGCCGGTGTTCTCGACATTTCCACAGCTGGCATCCGTCGCATATATATAGAAGGTTCCGTCATCATCTTGAAAGAGCTTAGGGTCATGACAATTCGCCATATTCCATGCGCCCTGAGATTTTCGAGCCTCATCATTTGCTTTTGCATATTTTGTCTTCACATAATTCGCAAAATCAGAATTTGAATTATTTTCGGTTTCTGTCTTTGTCTTTGGTGTTGTCGTCACCGCAGGAGCACTTTCAGTCACTTCATCGCTACAGGAAGACAATCCCGAAGCGAAAATTGAGGCTGCCATCAATCCGCATATAATTCTGGAGATTTTTTTCATCCGATTCCTCCTTTAAAAAATGCCGTGCCTTGTCTCGATTTTTTCTCAACAAAGACACGGCATGAAATCCTTCTACATGAACAGAGGCGTTCCGTCCGCAGAATAATTAATTCTTTTTACCCATGTGTGGCGGTTCGGGTCATAAAGTGCAAAATCCAAATCCACCTCCGCATAAGGGCGCGCATGGTAAATCAGGTAATCGCTCTTTCCGTCCCGGCTTGTGGTAAAGCTGTTGTGACCGGGGCCGAAAATTCCTTTTTTCTCATCCGTGACAAGAACAGGTTTTTCGCTCTTTTTCCAGCTTTTCGGGTCGAGCAAGTCAGCTTCGTCATCCGCCGTAAGAAGTCCCATGCAATATGTCGCATCTGTGGCACTTGCGCTGTAGGTCAAAAAGATTTTTCCATTCCGTTGCAGCACCGCCGCACCTTCGTTCACCCTGAACCCCTTGCATTCCCAGTCAAATTCGGGAACTGAAAGCAAGGTCTGCGGGAGCGAAAGTTTTGTCGGGCTTTCCATTCTGGCAATGAAGAGTGCGGAATTTTCCTTACGCTCCTGTCTCTTCTGTGCCCAGACCGCATACCAAGTTCCGCGGTTCTCGAACACAGTGCAGTCAAGCATAAAGCTGTCCCATTCCGACTCCAACATGCCCTTCTCTTCCCAAGTTCCGCAGAAAGGATCCGGGCTGGAATTTTCAAGAACCCATGTACGAATCCACCACGGATCTTCTGCCCTTCCAGCCGCAAAGTAGATGTACCATTTTCCGTTGATGAAGTGCAGCTCAGGTGCCCAGATATGCCAGCTCATCGGACCGGAAGAATGTTTCCGCCAGATTACAAGAGGCTCGGCATCTGCAAGACCTTTTACGCTCCAGGCACGGCGCAGCTCGATTCTGTCATATTCAGGAACGCTGGCCGTAAAATAGTAGTAGCCGTCCGTGTGGAAATAAACATAGGGGTCTGCCCTTTGCTTAATCAGAGGCTCAGCCTCATCTTTTTCAACGATGTCCGTAATGTTCATGCTGATTATTCCCCATCAGGAGCCACAATGCCGTTGTAGATAGCGGCGACTTCACCTGCTGAAACGGCACGGTTCAGGACGAGGATGTCATCCATTACGCCGTGGAAGAGAGGGTCAGACCAGTTTGAGGCACCGACATAGATTCCCTGAACATTTGCGGCGATGTCAGCCGGTTTGATTCGGCAAGGAATTCTCTGCTCAAGTTTTCCGTTGATGTAAAGTTTGGCAACACTTCCGTCAATTGTCGCAACAAGATGAGTCCATTCACCTACTTTTGGAAGAGCCGAAAGAACAGAAACAGAACCTTTTGCACCGATTACATCCATTCGCAGAAGTTTTGTTTCCCAGTCCATGCCAATCCACAAGTCTTCTTTCTGATTTCCGATGTCGAGGACTCGCGCCCAGACACGCCATGATTCAGGATTAAGCCATGCCGCGAAAGTGAAGCCTTCTCCGTCGAGGACTGACGGATCAAGCGTGATGTATTCGTCGCTTCCGTTGAAGAACAAGCCCTGTCCGTTGTGGCCTTCATCAAGTTCCGAGCCGTCAAGGGCTGCAGTGTAAACCGAAATTCCGTTGCCAGAATGATCGATGACTTCCTGACTCTCGTTGATTTCTTCCTCAAATGTGTAATAGCCGACAACACCATCACCTTCTGTGATTGTGTATTTTCCGCCGGCTCCAACCGCGCCCGAAGTTGAACCGCAGCCAATCAAGGCCATAAGAGCAAATGCGCAGACCGCGCCAGATATAATTTTTTTCATAAAAAACTCCTTATATAATAGAAGAAAGTTGATTACCGCCCTTTATGGGCGGCATAAAATTACCACCAGAACACAAGTCCAATTGGAACTCGCCAGGCGAAGGCTTGAAGGACATTGCTTGTCTCCAGGTGCTTGTACTGAAGCTCCAGGCCTAGTTTCGCGTTACCGTTGGCGAAGTTTTTCTGGATGTATGGGTAGCCGTAGACTGAGTAGTAGCGGCCTGCGTGTCCAGTTGAAGGGGCCGCGCTGTCCTGACCATCAAGTCCCATGAAGTTCGCATCGTAGCTGAGCAAATCCGAGCAATAACCGTCGAAACCATCCGGCTTGTTCATTCCGTTGATAGAACCGTTTGCATCCTGACCGTACATGAACTGTGTCACGAATCCGAGCACATAAGATGTTCCGGCAATCGGGTGAGTTCCGCTGATTCCGATTGCATTGAAGACAGCCTTTTCGTTAATGGCAGCATAATGCGGGCCATAGTATGCGAATCTGTCCTCAACTGCAAATTCCCAGCCAGGAACAAGCTGCGTGAATTTTGCAGAAACCTGCGCGATGTGACCGAAGACATTCTTTGACCAGTCCTTCTCATCAAGAGTAAGGTCGCCGGAAACCTCAGCCTTTCGCCAGCGGAAATCATAGCTCATGTTCATCAAGAATCCGTAGAACAAGCTCGGCATATCCACCTGAAGGAAAGCCTCACCGTACTGGCTCTTTGTGAAATTATCCTCAAAACCGTCACCATTCGTTCGGTATGTGTTCGGACGAACTCCGGCATTGAAAGTCACATTGTACAAAAGCCATTTGTACTGAGCCATAAGTTTGTAAGCCTTAGCAAGATGCGTCCAGTCATCAAACTTTTCGTAGCTTTTTGTAAACGGAGCAACCGGGAGACCGACGATTGCCTTAAATCCCTTGATGCTTCTTGGAAGAATCTCAACGCCACTGAATGCGGAATCACTTCCAGCGGCACGGCATGCAAGACCTTCGATTTTCTGTCCGCCCATCACATAGCCCGGGAAAATATATCCTGCGTTCCAGCCGTTTGAGGCAAAATTGCCTGTGTAGAAACGGAACTGGTCATCGACAAAGTGAGTGCATACCCACATCTGGCCGATTGGCGTAGAAGTATCATCAGTATTTGTCTGGTCGCCGGAACTTGTAGTTTTTTTGAAGTAATTTGTTTTGTCTGTGCTGTTGAATTTCGTGCGGTCAACATATTCAGGAAGATCAGCATACCACGGGCCCAAGCCTGAACCAATCCACACGCTTGAATGGAAATCAACATTCGGAGCCGTCGCATCAAGGTTCAAAAAGTGAATACCGTTCTGGTTAGGACCGAATTCCGAAGCAATTTCGCTGTGCTCCCATTTGTCAGCCCCAGGATTCTTGCTGAAAACCTGAGCCGCCGCAGTGCTCGTATAATCGACATATCCGCCGATATGAACCTGCTGCGCAAAAAGTGCAGAACCTGCTCCGAGGATAGCAGCACCAATAATCAATTTCTGAAATTTCATCTGTCTGCCTCCTTAGTTTCCAGCCTTGTATGCATTGTATTTTGCCAATGCACCGGCATCATCAACCGCTACATCCAAACTGAACTTTGCCATAGTATACTCACCGTCTTTACCCGCAGCCCAAGAGTCCGAAGGATGAACACAGTAAATACCGCTTGCGGCAATGTCATTCAGTATGTTCTTAACCCATTCACCGCCACTGATTGTGAACTCGCATGTGTTAAATCCATAAGGAGCCGTTGTGCCACCATAAGTTGTGACCAATGCGCCATCTTTATAAAATTTCATATAACCGTCAGAAGAAATGCTTATCGTGACATAGCAGTCTTTCAGGAATTCATCCCAGGCACCGTTCCCTGCCGCACAACCGAATGAATTTTTCTTCCATATTTTATCCTCACACTGATGTGCGGTCGTAGTTCCGAAATTTCCGCTTGGAACCTGGAAAATCATAGACCAGTCATCGGTGTAGCCGCTGAGATAGAAACTGAAGCTAACGCCTGCTTCCTTAGTCCACGCAGTTCCGTCATTTTTCCTGAACTCAGTCATGGCAGGAATCGACATATCAATGCCAGCCTTTTTGAGTGTCTGCGGTAACTGAATCGATGTATCGAACTTTGACTGGAAAAAACTGACTTTCTCCGAATCCGACATCTCTAAGTCACAGCCTGCCAAAGCAAGCATAGTCAATGCAGCGATGGCAGAGCAAATTGTTTTTAACTTTTTCATTACTCATGCCTCCTGTAAACTTAGAAATTGAATTTCACGCCGATTGGAACCCGGTATGCAAAGCATGTGTTCGTGTAATTGCTTGTATAAGCCTTTGTGAAAGCAAGCTCACAGGCAATAATCAAGTCACCATTAGAAAAATTGTACTTGAAGTAAGGCTTGGCGTAGCTTCCCATGTATTTTGTCGCTTCACCGCCATTTGCCTTTGCGGTCGCCATGTCATTCAAAGCAAGAGTGATGTCGCCGTGTGTCGCATAAGCTCCATTGTTAACACGAGCATTTCCTTTTGAATTGAGTGCGAATCCTTTTCCCATTGCATCAGAAGCGAAGATTCCTGCAAGTCCGAGACCGAATCTGCACTGTGTTCCAGGAAGGGCATATTCTCCGTTGAGGGCAAGAATGTCATACATAAGCTTTTCATTTGCTACGATATAATCATCCCCGGCGTAGAAAAGGCGATCCTCGGCAGCCAAAGTGATTTCGTCAGTGAGAGCAACTTCACCAGAAAGACCGACCATGTGTGCGAGAGGACGATGTTCTTTTGTCGTGTTGTTTACAGTCTGATACTCAGCCTTTCGCCATCGGACATCATAACTTGCAACAAGATTGATTTTGTCCGCAATTCCAGGAGCAACGAACTGAACGAAGCCTTCGCCGAACATGCTCTTTGTGAACGCTGTTTTTTCATTGAAAGTAGTAGAACCGCTGTCATCAGTAGCAATTGCCATAGTTCCGCGGTCAACACCATCGTAATATGTGCCCGGTCGGAAGCCCGCATTGATTGACATGCCTGTAGGGAGCTGATAAGTTGCGGCGAGCTTAATTTTCTTGCCCAAATATTTCCACTGATTTCCTTCCCAGTCTGTCTGGATTCCGTTTCCGCGGATTGGAAGAATCGGCAATCCAGCAAACAATTTGAGTCCGCTGACTTTCTGAGGTGCAATCTCAAGTGCCGTAAGGTAAGGGCCGTAATTCTTGTCAGCAAGATTCGTAATATACTGAGTTCCAAGAACCGCACCGTTTGCGATATATCCGGCATTGAAATCATGGAATTTTCCGGTATAAAGCTGAATCTGATCATTCAAGAAGCCGACTTTCATGTTTCCCTTGTAGAAAGGAGTGCCTTTTCCGCCGTCAGAATAATCGAAGAATTCCTCATCGCCGCCGTCTGCGTTAAAATAAAGTCCAAGATTGAATTCAAAACTTGCCGCACGAACCCCGACATCAACAGTCATTTTTCCGTCCGGGTCATAGCCTGCAGAAGCATCAGTCTTCTCCGTAGTGCCGTCGTTGTCATATCGAGCCTGCGACAAGCCCCAGATTGTGTAATCTATTCCAGAGTGGAAAGTTACAGTCTGTGCAAAAGCTCCGGAACACAAAGCAAGGGCTGCTGCACCAAAAATAAACTTATTCAGTTTCATAGTGTTTTTTTCTCCTTTAGATTTTTTTTATTTACTGAAACGCAATTGAAGAGTTTGCCGCACCTGTATTGAAGTGAAATCTTACTTCGCCATTTGCGGTATCGGAAGCCTTTGAAAGTTTATATGTCTGTTTCCAACCTGCCCATTCTGGAGATGTGAGAGTTACATTGACATCTGAATTTCCATTTTCAATTACCGCAAGAACTTTATATCCACTTGTCAATTTTGTTTTTAAAGCCGTAACCCAATCAGATTCTGACGCTACTATTGATTTTTTATCAGCATCACCGCCCTCTGTTGCCCCAATTGTAAGACCACTGCCAGCTACAGCACCATCCCATCCATAGTTCCAGGCCCAGTTATCCATTCGCATTGTTACGCCACTATTGCCCCAAATTTCAACCCAAACATTATATGTATTATCATCTGCATTTTTTGCAGTAAACAAGGCCGCCGAAGTTTTTCCTTTTGCCAATACTGCATCTGAACTAGATTTCATTGCATTACTATCAGTTACAGTTGTTGCTTCTGAAATTATATATGTAGGTGCAGGCAAAGCATACGCCGGGCTTGTGAGTGAATTGTATGTTGCCGTAACATTTGTACCAGTTACTGCAAAAGTACAACCTGAAGCTGCCAAAGAACCTGTAGTATTATCGCTATATGTTGCTGTTACAGTGAAATCAATAGCCTTCGTCAAAGAAGTTGAATTAATGATTTCTGTATATGCCGCAGGATTATAAAAATCATATTTTAAAGAAGCATTTGTAATCGCAATACTTGCAACAGTCTTTTCAGTTCCCCCATTCTGACCATTCTCTGTATTACCAGAATCATTGTTTCCGTTATTACCAGAATCATTGTTTCCATTGTTGCCAGAATTGTTGTTATTTCCAGAATTTTCAGCCTGTGAAGAATTGTCTGTGCCTGGAGTTGCGGAAGAAGTACCCGTAGATTTATCATACAAACTCTTGGCCTCAGCAGCAGTAAGTGCAGAACTATAAGAAATCTTGCTTACAGTAACATCTGTTGTTGAATTTGTCTGAGGAAGAATATTCACAACCCCAGCTTTCAAAGCTTTGAATAAATTCTCAACTTGTTTAGTTTTTCCAGTCCAATTAAATGTGAGAACTCCATCAAGATACCAGTCAACACTTCCATCCGTATTGAAGCAGAGTGTTTCATAATGAGAACCTATTGCTTTTTCCCAAGTGTTACCAGTAATTGTATTATCCCCTTCGTAGAAGGCTCCACCAAGTTCATCAGAAAGCCATACATAACCTGCACAAATCTGAATGTTTCCATCCGCTTGAAAAACACATGTCTGGTCTGTTGTCGTATTTTCAATTTTAAAACTTAATGCGACACCTTTTGATGTATCAAATGAAGTCAAGTCCATCGTTCCTGCAGCACCAGCTGACCAATCTTTTTTGGCTACAGCAGTATATGTTCCATTTATGCCTGTCTGAGTTTTCTCTATCTGAGACTCTCCACTTCCTCCACCATTGCCATTTCCCGAACCTTTATCGGCATTTGCCTTTGCTTTTGCTTCGACAACCTCTTTTCGGCTGTCCTCATCATTCAGAGTCATTTCACATCCAACGAAAGCAATAGCCGCAGCAAGCAATGCTCCCATTCGTAACAACTTCACGATTTTCATTTGATTCCTCCATTTTTAACATAGAACGGCTTTTCGTATATCCAATATTTTTGATATATAACGATTTTTTCCGTTATTGATAAAAATACTAAGTCCGAATTTTTCATTTGTCAACAAAATTTTTCAACTTTTTCTGATATATATCATATATTCTCAATATTTAAGCAAACATTAAGTTTATTACTAAAAATTTTTAAAAAATTTTCAATTTTTTTTGATTTCAGCTGCCAAAAATGAAATTTTTTTCGCTATTAATATGCAGAAAAAAACATGGGTAAAAGTGCTGATTTGCCCCTGTGAGCCTAAAATTTTATTTGAGAAAAGGTGAAAATAATGAACGAAAAAATGAAAGTAATGACAAAGACAAAAAACTGGGAAAATCTAACCTTCGCAGACAATTTCCTTTTCTGCAAGATTTTGGAAAGCGAGCCAGAACTTTGCAGGCAGCTGCTCGAAATACTTCTTCATATCAAAATTGACAGACTGGAAACTCCTCAATCAGAAAAGACTATGCAAGAACTAATCGGAGCAAAAAGCGTGCGGTTCGATGTCTACGCGGAAGATGGTGAACAAATATTCGACATTGAAATACAGACCACCAAGAAAAAAAATCTTCCGAAGCGGGCAAGGTATTATCAAAGTATAATTGATGTCGGAAATCTGAGTAAGGGCGAGAATTATACCAAACTAAAAGACACTTATATTATCTTCCTATGCCTTAATGATATTTTTGAAAAAGGACTCCCCGTTTACTTTTTTGAGAATTTCTGCCGCCAAGACAAAAATCTCAAGCTTGATGACAGGGCTTTCAAGGTCTTTTTTAACGCCAGCATGTATGATAAAATGACAACTGATGAGGAAAAGGCTTTCTTCAAGTTTCTCAGAGGCGGAGAAGCAAATTCGGACTTCACACGAAACATTGAGGAAAAAGTCACACGGGCTAAGCAAAATGCAGAGCTGAGGAGACAATATATGACATGGCAGCAGACAATCGATGAAGAAAAAGAAATCGCTCGCGAAGAAGGCTTCAACGACGGTTTCAACGATGGAATTCAACAAAATGCCATATCAACAGCGAAAATGATGTTGGCAGATTCTGTCGCTACAGAGCAAATTGCAAAATGGACATCTCTTCCGCTCTCACAAGTGCTCGCCCTCAAAGAAGAAGTAAGCCAAAAATAAAGATAAGGGCGGCTTCCAAATCAAAAAATTCGGAAAACCGCTCTAATATTTTTGATATATATCAATTTTTCATGATATTTTTCTTGACAACTCAAATTTTATCCCACATTATGAATTCATAATTGAAAATCAAGGAGTCTATCATGAAAAAAAACAAACGGCTTCTGGCTTCGCTCTTAGCAGCAGGGCTTTCTTTGCCGTGTATTGCAGGAGAAGCCAGCATAACCGCTGATTTCAGCGCGAAACAAACACCTGTCAGCAAAAATCTTTTCGGTATTTTTTACGAGGACATCAATTATGCGGCTGACGGCGGCTTATATGGCGAGATGATCCAAAACCGCTCATTTGAATTCGGAGCAAGCAATCAAAGCTCAACCACAGGCTGGAAAGACAAAATCAATATCTCTGGCGAAAAATCCACAAGCCGGCTCAAGGCAAACAAAAAAGACGGCCTGAACGCAAACAACCCGACTTTCGCGACATTCACTGCAAAGGCGGCAGGTGACGGATTCTCAAACAAAGGATACAAGGGAATGTATTTTGAGGCAGGAAAAACCTATCCCGGCTCAGTTTATCTCCGCTCAACCGATGGAACCGTCCAGAGCCTCACAGTCACAATCGGCGCGGACGACACCGGGGCAAAAACCGCCTCAACAAAAATCACAGGAATCACAAATCAGTGGAAAAAATATGAATTCTCTCTGACAGCGGCGGCAAACACTTTCAACGGAAAAATCGCTTTCTACGCTGACCAGGCAGGAAAAGTTGATGTTGATTTCGCCTCGCTTTTTATGGCCGACATCTACAAAAACGAGCCGAACGGCCTGAGAAAGGACCTTGCTGAAATGCTCGAAAAAATGCACCCGGCCTTCATCCGCTTTCCGGGCGGCTGTATCGTTCACGGACATTTCCTTGCTGACCGCTATCAGTGGAAAAACACAATCGGGCCTGTCGAGGAACGAAAAGAGACTCCAAACTTCTGGGGCGGAAACATTCCTTATCAGCAGTCTTATGGAATCGGATTCTACGAATATTTCAGGCTTTGCGAAGATTTGGGAGCAGAACCAATCCCTGTCCTGAGCGTCGGAATGAGCCATGACGGAGAAAAATCTTCAACAGGCGAATACAAATGGTACGCTCAGGATGCCCTTGACCTGATTGAATGGGCAACAGGACCTGCAACAAGCAAATGGGGAAAAATCCGAGCAGAAGCCGGGCACCCGGAGCCATTCAAGCTCAACTACATCGGAATCGGAAACGAGGATTGCGGCGGTGACTATCTCGACCGATTCAAATTCATTTCTTCTGCAATCAAAAAGAAGTACCCGAACATCAAGACAATCATTTCATCAGGCTTCACTTACAATGACGTAAACTTCCACAACGCATGGAATCAGGTAAAATCTTGGGAAAAGAACAAAAAAACTGCGATTCTCACGGATTTGGTCGATGAGCATTATTACAATCCGTACACATGGTTCCTGACAAACGGCGGCCGCTACGATGACGAAAAATTCTATCCTCGTGGCGAAAATGAGCCAAAAGTCTTCATCGGAGAATATGCCTCATGGGTTGACGGACGAAGAAATTCACTTTTCGCGGCACTCACCGAAGCTGCTTACATGACAAGCATCGAACGCAACGGAGATGTGATTGAAATTGCAAGTTATGCACCTCTTTTTGCACGCGACGGATTCGTTCAGTGGCAGCCTGATGCAATCTGGTTCGACAACAGCCAGGTTTACGGAACTCCAAACTACTATGTCCAGCAGATGTTCATGAATCACAAGAGCGATTACACCGTAAAGACAAGCCTCACTCAGCCTGTGCAGGAAAATGCGAAGAAAAAGGGAATTGAAGGCACAATCGGAATCGGCTCATGGGCAACATCCGCAAATTTCAAGGACATCAAAGTGACCGACAAAGACACAGGCAAAGTCGTTTACACTTCAAAAGATGCAAAAGATACTGGCGCGTTCAGCGTGGCGACTCAGCGCGGTGAATGGGAAGCAGCAAAAGGCGTTTTCACACAGAAATCAATGGCGACTCCGGCTTTCATGGCTCTCGACAACGAAAGCGACATCGAGGGAATGCAGAATTACACCCTTGAGCTTCAGGCACAGAAAACCGGCGGTGCAGAAGGATTCCTCATCAGTTTTGGCGTAAAAGGCGAGAATCTTTACTGGTGGAACATGGGCGGCTGGGGAAACACTCAGAGCTGCGTAGAAAAAGGCTCTCTCGGCGGACGAAGCATCATCGGAGACTCAAAGCCAATGAATCTTTCAAACGGAAAATGGTACAAAATCAAGATTGAAGTCACTGGCGAAACTTACAAATGCTACCTCGACGGAAAACTCATGCACGAATTCACTGATGTCCAGAATTTCGATCCGCTCTACGCACATGTCGGCAGAACGGAAAACGGAAAAGTCATCGTGAAGATTGTAAATGTCTCAGGCGAAGCACAGAATGTCAAAGTCTCGCTCAAAAATGCCCCTGCCCTCTCACAGACTGCAAAAGTCACAGTGATTACAGGCGGTGCGGACGACGAAAACAGCTTCCGCGTTCCAAAACAGGTTGCTCCAAAAGAAGAAACTTTCAGCGGCGTAAGCTCAGATTTCACATATCCTGCTAAACCGTACTCACTTTCTATCCTTGAAATTGATGCAAAATAACTCCTGAAAAGAATGTTCAGGTCTTATTAAAAGATTATTTTAAGATTTGGACATTCTTTTAATTTTTTTTCAATAAATTTTTTATTTTTTTTTCTGTACTATATCAAGAAAAGTTGATATAATTAAGTAAACTTTATTTTACATTAAAAAAAGGCAACTTATGGAAAGTGAAAAATCTGTACTTATCATTAAACCACTGGAAGATATTGCAAAATTAAAGGCTCTTGCATCAGAACCTCGCATTCAGATTCTTTCTCTGATTAAAGAAAAACCTCTGAACATCAACGAAATCGCGGAGCTGCTTAATTTTCCTCAGTCAACTGTCGCAACTCATATTTCCATTCTTGAAGAAGCAGGACTTATCGAAACCCAAAGCATTAAGGCGCGAAAAGGCACGCAAAAACTCTGTCAGCCGGCTTTTCACGAAATCCTCATTCAGTTCGATGACTCAAAGGCACAGGAAGACAGCTGCATGGAAATCGAAATGCCTCTCGGAATTTTCACGGATTGTCAGGTCACGGCACCATGCGGACTCTGCTCAACCGAAAAAATCATCGGGCAGCTCGACATGCCTAACGCATTCCTCAATCCTGACCGCATGAAGGCAGGCTTAATCTGGTGCAATTCAGGCTCCGTCGAATACAAATTCCCGAACAACACGATGTACGACAAGCGGAACCTCACAAAACTTGAAGTCAGCGCGGAACTTTCTTCTGAAACACCGGGTACAAATCCTGACTGGCCAAGCGACATCACAATCTGGATTAACCGCATCGAAATCGGCACATGGACTTGCCCCGGCGACTACGGTGACAAGCGCGGCAAATACACTCCAGCCTGGTGGAAGCTCGAAGGAAGCCAGTACGGTCTTTTAAAGCATTTTTCGGTCACAAACGAAGGCAGTTTCGTTGACGGCGAAAAACTTTCCAATGTAACGCTTGCCGATTTAAAACTTCAGGAGCATCATTCAATCCGCGTGCGGCTCGGCGTAAAAGAAACGGCGGAACACTTGGGCGGAATGAACATCTTCGGCAAAGGCTTCGGCAACTACGATCAGGGAATCATTCTCAGGGCATATTATTAATTTTTAGGGTGCCACCCTGCGGGTCGGCTGTTCCGCCGCTCGCTCACGCTCGGTGTCCTCACTTCGTTGCGGTCACTGGCTTCGCCACGGCTACATAGCCTGGCACTTCAAACAAAGCAAAACCGTTCCATGAGCAGGAATGACACAACAAATCGTGCCATTTCCGCTCATTTTTTCTTTTTGGTCACAATTTTTCCACAAATCCCTGACAGCGTGCACTTTTTCGCAAAGCCCCAGCTCCATGCCGCTTACGCTCACCTTCCCTTCCTCGTCACGAAAATTGAAAAGGGCAACATAAACCGAATCAGAATCAGAACCTGAGCTTTTCCACACGCAATCACTTTCCGTACGGCGGATTTGCTCCGCTTTTCTGCCCCCTTTTAAAACTGACAGCACTTCCTCATTTGTAAGAAGAGATTTCGTCCAATCATCAAGAAGAGTCAGTTCCGCGCCAATCATCAGCGGGCTTTTAAAGATGCACCAGAGCGTCATCATCGTCTTCTGCTCATCTTCAGTGAATCGGGTTTTTCGCTCACAGGCAAAGCCCTTTCCGAGCATACCAACAGGAAGCATGTCGCAGTCAGGCCAGCACCCTTCGCTCACCTGTCGCTGCCACATTTCGCACCGCTCGAACATCGCCTTTAAAAGCCGCCACTCATCCCAAAAATCATCGGTAATCCGCCACATATTCGCGAATTTTCGTAAGTGCCAGGCTTTTTCGATTACGGCAGGCCCCGGACTTAGGCTCAAAACAATGTCTCGCCCGCTTCTCTCAATCGCCTTTGCAATCGCCTCGATTTCTTTTTCGGCTGAATACGGATTTTGCGGATACATGTTCGTGTTGCAGATGTCATCGACCTTCACAAAATCAACGCCCCATTCGGCATAAAGGGCAAAAATGCTGTCATAATATTCCTGCGCACCTTCTTTTGTCATATCCACGCCGTACATATCGCCGTTCCATTTGCTCACGCTGAACGGATTTGCGATTTTGTCTGCGGTGACATTCGTTCCCAAGATTTTCGTGTGGTTGTGAGCGCAAAACCGAGGGATTCCACGCATAATGTGAATTCCGAATTTGAGTCCGAGCGAGTGTACATAATCCGCAAGAGGCTTGAATCCCCTGCCGCCGGAACTTGAAGGAAAGCGGACAGAATCTGGAATCTGCCTTGAATAGCCGTCCAGACAAAGATGTGTGAAAGGCACATACTGCACTTCTGGAACCATGGCAAGCGCATTCGGGTCTGACCACTGGATGTCAACGACAATGTATTCCCAACCATAGGATTTCAAATTTTTCGCCATGTAATCCGCGTTTTTGCGGATTTCTTCCTCAGTCACGCCGGTATTGTAATAATCGTAACTGTTCCAACCCATGGGGGGCGTGCGTGCAAAATCGTTCTTGTTTTTCATGACTCAATTCTAGCACGGGCAAAGTTGATTCGCAATCTTTTTCTATCGGGAATTTCTGATTTTTTTCAACTTTTTTTGATATATTCTCTTGCAAAATCCACAAACCACTTGTATTATGGATTTAGAGAGACAAAAAACGGAGTTTTTAAAAGGAAAATTATGAAAGAATCAATAATTGTTGATACAAAAAACAAAAAATCTGTAATCAGCCGCGACATTTACGGTCATTTTTCGGAACACCTCGGCCGCTGCATTTACGGCGGATTCTGGGTCGGAAAAGATTCTGACATTCCGAACATCCACGGATACAACAAGGCTGTAGTTGAAGCTTTCAAGGAGCTGGACATTCCGAACCTCCGCTGGCCGGGCGGTCTTTTTGCGGACGAATATCACTGGAAAGACGGAATCGGCCCCAAGGAAAACCGAAAGCGCATGGTAAACACAAACTGGGGCGGAGTCACCGAAGACAATTCTTTCGGAACCCACGAATTTTTCGGCCTCTGCGACGAACTCGGCTGCAAGCCTTACATCTGCGGCAATGTCGGAAGCGGAACAGTTCAGGAAATGGATGAATGGATTGAATACATGACTTTCAGCGGTGAAAGCCCGATGTCAAAATTGCGCGAAGCAAACGGCCGAAAAGAGCCGTGGAAACTGGATTACTTCGGTGTCGGAAACGAAAACTGGGGCGGCGGCGGAAACATGAGGCCCGAATTTTATGCAGACCAATATCGCCGCTATCAAACTTTTGTCCGTCAGTACGGCGAAAATAAAATCTTCAAGATTGCGGGCGGTGCAAATGTCGATGATTACAACTGGACGAAAGTTCTCATGGAAAATGCCCATTGGCTCATGGACGGTCTTTCCCTCCACTATTACACTTATGAATATCGCTGGGAAGAAAAGAAGTCTGCCACAGGTTTCACAAAAGAAGGCTGGTACCGCATCATGCGCAATGCTTTCCGAATGGATGAACTTATCCGTCGTCACAGCGAAATCATGGACAAATATGATCCTGCAAAACGGGTCGCCATGGTCGTTGATGAATGGGGCAACTGGTTCGCTCCCAAAGAAGGCACAAATCCCGGATTTTTGGAACAGGACAATTCTGTTTGTGATGCTCTTGTGGCCGGAATCACGCTCAATATCTTCAATAATCACTCTGACCGCGTGCGCGTGGCAAATCTTGCTCAGGCCGTCAATGTCCTGCAGTCACCGGTTCTTACTCAGGGAGACAAAATCGTCCTCACACCGACATGGCATGTCCTTCATCAGTACAAAGGTCATCAGGGCGCGACATTGCTCGGAACAAGCGCAGCATATTCTTACTGCGGTGTAAATGATGTTCCTGACTACAACGCAAGTCTTCGCGGAGTCAGTGCAAAAGAAGATGTAATTGTCCCAGGTCTTAGCGTTTCGGCCTCAGAAAAGGATGCTGATTCAAAATCTGGAGCCAAAAAGCAATATCTCGTTACAGTTGCAAATGTTGACGCAGAAACCTCAAAAGAAATCGAAATCAGTTTTGCTCATCTTGAAGGTGCAATCAAATCGGCAACGGCAACAGTCGTCACTGGCGAAAAAATGGACACAATCAACAGCTTTGAAAACGGAGATGCTGTAACAGAAAAATCACTTTCCGTAAAAATAATTGACAAACAAACCGTTTCAATCAATCTTGGGGCATATTCAGTTGCAGCAATCACGGTGCTTGCATAGGGGTATTTTATGAACACAAAAGTTACAATCGTAAAGGAATTTACAAATGGTCAGGTCGATGACAAACTTTTCAGCTCGTTCATTGAGCATTTGGGTCGTGCCGTTTACACAGGAATTTATGAACCAGGGCACAAAACTGCTGATGAGCAGGGATTCCGAAAAGATGTAATCGAGCTTGTCAAAGATTTGCGCGTAGGCTTGGTTCGCTATCCGGGCGGCAACTTTCTTTCGGGCTACAACTGGAAGGACGGAATCGGGCCACGAGAAAGCCGGCCAGTCCGACTTGACCGGGCATGGCACACAATCGAAACAAATCAGATTGGAATCGATGAATTCGCTGACTGGGCAAAAAAAGCCGGTACAGAAGTAATGGCCGCCGTCAACATGGGAACAGGAACCCCGCAGGATGCCGCCGACATGGTTGAATACTGCAATTATCCGAGCGGAACGGCATGGAGCGACCTCAGAATCAAAAACGGACACAAAGAGCCGCATGACATCAAATATTGGTGCATCGGAAACGAAATGGACGGACCGTGGCAAATCTGTCATCTCGATGCAGTTGATTACGGCAAAAAAGCCCGCGAGACAATCAAACTGATGAAATGGACTGACGAGCGGATTCAGACAATCGTGTGCGGAAGCGCATCAACTTCAATGCCGACATACCCGGAATGGGACAGAATCGTTCTTGAGCACACTTACGACCTCGCTGATTATATTTCGATTCACCGGTATTTTGAAAACCGCGGAAATGATGATGACTTCCTCGCCTCTTTCTATGACATGGAACAGTTCATCAAAACAAGTGTCGCAACCTGTGACTATGTAAAAGCACTCAAACGAAGCAAAAAAGAGATGATGCTTTCCTTTGACGAATGGAACATCTGGTATCAGAGCAAGATGGAGCCTCATCCGTGGACACAAGCCCCAAGAATCCTTGAAGACCACTACTCTCTTCTTGATGCGCTCGCATTCAGCGGCATGGCAATCACACTTCTCAATCACGCAGACCGAGTGAAAGTCGCTTGCCTTGCTCAGCTTGTAAATGTCATCGCACCTGTCTTCACCGAGCCGGGAAAAGGCGCATACAAGCAGTCAATTTACTTTCCGTTCCGGGATATTTCTGTTTATGGCCGCGGAACTGTCCTCATGCCGATAGTCCGAACCGAAAACAAAATAACCGAAGCTTATGGAGAAGTTCCGGCTGCAATTTTCAGCACTATATATAATGAAGAAAATGATGAAGTGACCGTTTTTGCACTCAATACAAACAAGAATGAATCTTCTGAAACTGAAATCGACCTTTCTTCATTCGGAAAAACAGAGATGATTTTGAGAACAGAATTGAGCGGAAGTGATTTGAACGCAAAAAATTCGCTTGAATCACCAGATGCTGTAAAAACAGTTGCAATTTCGCCAATTCAGAGTGAAAATAGTATCTATGCTGTGACTTTAAAATCCGCATCTTGGAATGTACTTAGATTTAAAGTCAAAAAATAAAAAAAAGGAGATTAAAAAATTGACAACGGAAGAAGTCAAAAAACTCATCGAATCCGGTAACGCTATTGTCGGTATCGAATTCGGCTCAACGCGAATCAAGGCTGTTCTTATTGATTCGACCAACGCACCTGCTGCTCAGGGAAGCCACACTTGGGAAAACTCCCTCATCGATGGCATCTGGACTTATTCACAGGAAGAAATCATCACAGGCCTTCAATCGGCTTATGCAGATTTAAAGCGCGATGTAAAAGAAAAATACGGAATTGCGCTCAAAAAAATTCGTGCTCTCGGCTTCTCAGCTATGATGCACGGCTATCTTGCTTTTGACAAAAACGGCAATCTTCTGGTTCCGTTCAGAACATGGCGAAACACAATCACAGGAGCCGCTTCAGAAAAACTTTCTGCACTTTTCGGCTACCCGATTCCAGAACGATGGAGCATTTCACATCTTTATCAGGCAATTTTGAACAACGAGCCGCATGTAAAAGATGTTGCATTCTTCACAACCCTCGCAGGTTTCATTCACTGGAAGCTCACAGGCCAGAAAGTGCTTGGAATTGGTGATGCCAGCGGAATGTTCCCGATTGACACAGCCACAAAGAACTACAACAAAGATTTCATCGCAAAATTCGACAATCTCATCGCAGATAAAAAATTCTCCTGGAAACTCGAAGAAATTCTTCCGAAAGTGCTTCTTGCCGGTGAAGATGCAGGAACTTTGACCGCCGAAGGAGCAAAAATCCTCGACCCGACAGGCGAGCTTGAATCAGGCACTCGTCTTGCCCCGCCAGAAGGTGACGCGGGAACTGGAATGATTGCCACAAACGCTGTCGCAAAACGCACTGGCAATGTCTCGGCAGGAACTTCGGTCTTTGCAATGGTCGTTCTCGAAAAAGACTTGAGCAAAGCTTACAACGGACTCATTGATTTGGTCACAACCCCGGATGGTGCTCTCGTTGCAATGGCTCACGCAAACAACTGCATGGGAGAATTTGATCATTGGGTAAATCTGTTCGATGAAGTTATCAAGGCAACCGGTTGCCAGGTTGATAAAGGCAAGCTTTACGGCACATTGCTCAAATCAGCTCTCACTGGCGACAAAGACTGCGGCGGATTGCTTCCGTTCAACTATCTTTCTGGCGAAAGCATCACAGGCCTCACGGAAGGCCGTCCGCTTTTCGTCCGCACTCAGCACGCAAATTTCACCATGGCAAATTTCATCCGCGCACAGCTTTTCACGGCTCTTGGTGCGCTCCGATGCGGCATGGACATCCTTTTTGACAAAGAAAATGTCAAAATCGACAGTCTCACAGGTCACGGCGGATTCTTTAAGACAGCCGAAACAGGCCTCACAATCATGTCAGCCGCACTGCACACACCAGTTTCTGCTCTTGAGACAGCAGGTGAAGGCGGTCCATGGGGAATGGCAGTTCTTGCAAGCTATCTCGTAAACGCAAACGGAAAGCCACTCGATGTTTGGCTCAACGAAAGTGTATTCAAGACAAGCAAAAAAACAACGGTCGAAGCAAAAAAGGAAGATGTTGACGGATTCAACGAATTCTTCGCGCGCTACACAAAAGGCCTTGCAATCGAAAAAGCTGCAATCGAAAATATCGAGTAAAAAACGCACATACATAAGGAGACAAAAATGAACGCATTGGAAAAATCTTTATCAGGATATGAATTTTGGTTCTTAACAGGTAGTCAGGATTTGTACGGCGAAGAAACTTTAAAGCAGGTTGCCGCAAATTCAAAAAAAATCGTTGAGGAATTGAACGCAAAGGCAGGATTCCCATGCCAGCTGGTATGGAAGCCGACCCTCCTCACTCCTTCTTCAATTCACCAGACTTTGGAAGAAGCAAATGCTTGCGACAAATGTGCCGGCGTAATCGTATGGTGCCACACTTTCAGCCCGGCAAAAATGTGGATTGCAGGCCTCAACGCATACAAAAAGCCACTCTTGCAGCTCAACACTCAGTTCAATGTCGAAATCCCTTACGCAACAATGGACATGGACTTCATGAACTTGAACCAGAGCGCACACGGAGACCGAGAATTTGGCTTCATCACAAGCCGCATGGATTTACCACGCAAAGTAATCGTCGGACACTGGGCAGACCCAGACACACAGAAACGAATTTCTGACTGGATGCGAGTTGCCCGTGCCGTTGCAGACGGAAAAACATTGCGCGTGCTCCGTTTTGGCGACAACATGCGAGAAGTTGCTGTAACAGACGGCGACAAAGTTGAGGCAATGATAAAATTCGGCTGGAGCGTTCCATATTACGGAATCGGTGACTTGGTTGCTTACATGAACGAAGTCAAACAGGGTGATGTTGACGCTCTCTTCGACGAATACAATCAGAAATACGAAATTGTTTATGACTGCGGAAACGGATTCGACAAAGATTTCGTAATCGGTCAGATTAAAGAACAGGCTAAAATTGAAATCGCACTCCGCCGCTTCCTCGAAGACAATGACGGAAAGGCACTTTGTACAAACTTCCAGGACTTGCACGGAATGAAGCAGCTTCCAGGCTTGGCAATCCAGAGATTGCTTGCTGACGGTTACGGATTCGGTGCAGAAGGTGACTGGAAGACCTCGGCTCTCGTCCGCACATTCAAGGCAATGACAGCAGGCCAGGTTGTCGAAGGCAAAAAAGGCAATGCTTTCATGGAAGATTACACATACAATCTCGTTAAAGGCAAAGAAGCGAACATGGGAAGCCACATGCTTGAGGTTGACCCGGAAATCGCTGTTTCTAAGCCAAAAATCGAAGTTCATCACCTCGGTATCGGTGACAAAGAGCCACCAGCACGAATGGTATTCAACACTCTCGAAGGTGAAGGCCTGGTTGCTGCCGTCGTTGACATGGGCAACCGTTTCCGCTGTGTAGTGAACGAAATCAATGTAATTCCACCGGAAGCTCCACTTCCAAAACTCCCTGTAGCACGAATGCTCTGGAAACCATATCCAAGCCTCGCGACAAGTGCCGAAGCATGGATTTTGGCTGGCGGCGGACACCACACTGCATTTAGTAACATTATTTCAACGGAACAGCTCCGCGACTGGGCTGAAATGGTCGGAATCGAGTGCGTTGCGATCGACAAGAACACGACAATTCCTCAAATCCGCAATGAGCTTCGCTGGAACGCAGCTTATTGGAACGCAAAACGCTAAGGAGACAAAAAATGAGCATGTTTCAGACAATAAAAGAACAGGCTTACGAAGCCAACATGCAGATTCCTGCACAAAAACTCGCGATTTACACCTGGGGCAATGTTTCGGCATTCGACCCGGATGCCGGTGTTTTCGCAATCAAGCCGTCTGGAGTCGCATATCCTGAGCTTACTGTTGACAGCATGGTAGTTGTTGATTTGGATGGAAAAGTTGTTGAAGGAGAATTGAATCCATCGAGCGATACGAACACGCATCTCGTTCTCTACAAAGAATGGGCTGTAAAAGGCGGGGCAAAAATCGGCGGAATCGTTCACACTCACTCGACTTACGCGGTCGGTTGGGCACAGGCTCAGCGGCCAATCCCGCTTTTCGGAACGACACACGCTGACCACATTCAGTCGGTAGTTCCATGCACGCCTTACATCACAAAAGACGCGCTCACACGCAACTACGAGCTTGAAACCGGCAACCTGATTGTAAAACACTTTGCCGACGAAGGCTTGCATCCGGCTGAAACGACGATGGTTCTGGTCGCAGGTCACGGGCCTTTCACATGGGGTGCGACACCTGACAAAGCCGTTTACAATGCGGCAGTCCTTGAAGAAGTCGCAAAAATGGCGACAATCACGCTTCAAGTGAACCCGGCGGCAACACAGCTTCCGGCATACATCATCGACAAGCACTATCAGCGAAAGCACGGTCCGAACGCATATTACGGACAAAAGAAATAGTTTTACAATTAACTAGATAAAACAAAAACAAGCTCCCGGCGGGAACATGGCATTAGAATCCACCTACGCAGCACAGCTGCTTCGGAGACTCGCTAAAAACTTGCCTCGCAAGTTTTCTTGACGCTCGCTAGGTTGTGCGAAATCGGAAATTAGACTCGCTTCGCTCGCACAAAGTGGATTCATGCCATAACCAAACAAGCACAACAACGCCAGTGCTTGCCGCCTACGCTTGTTTTTGCTTTTCTTTTCCAAATATAAACCTTTTTCTTTTGGCGTTTATTCCCCGGAATTCTTTACAATCGCTTCGATAATTTCTGGGAAGAACCATGTTCTTTCCTTTCTGTTGAAGAATCCGAATTTTTCCTCGAAAGTGTTTTTTGCGTTCGGGTCGCCGTTATCCCAAAGACAGCAGACCATTTTGTACTTGTGAGATTCACCAACGAAATATTCAAACCATTTTACGCGCTCTTCAAGATTGTTTTTGTTGGTCGCGCCAAATTCTCCGATAATCACAGGAATTCCCTTTGAGACAAAACGATCATTCAGCCAAGAAAAATTATACGCAAGTTCATTCTGATGTTTTTCCATAAAAACCGTTTCGCCAGGATTTTCCATCGCAAAAGAATACGGTGAATACAGGTGAACAGAAATCAAAAGCTTTCCATTAGCAGAATCCTCCGGCAGCTTCCAAGATTCATCCGCTTGGTAAGAATTTATTGATGCCGCAAGACCTGTCACCATCACAAATCGTTTTGCATTGTTCTTGCCCGAAGCACGGATTGTATTGAGCGCAAGCTGATTGAGCTTGTTAAGATTTTTTGCGCCATCCTTGCAGACCGTGCAGCCCTGATTGTACCACCACTCATGGTCATGCCCGCGAAGACGAGGCTCATTCAAAACCTCAAAAATAAGATGCTCGTCGTAGCCCTTGTTGAATGCCACGCAAATCTGAGCCCAGACATTCCTTACAAAAAACATCGATTCGTTGTAGTTCAAAGAGCTTGGATAATAGCCCTTCCCTTTCGGCATCAGCCCTTCCCTCTCGTAATTGTCATGATGGTCATTCAAAATAACATAAAGTCCGTCCGAAACAGCCCAGTCAACAATCTGCTTAACGCGGGCCATCCATGCCGGATCAATAGTATAATTCGAATCAACAAGATGGTTCGCCCAGCTTGTAGGAATTCGAATCGTCTTGAATCCGGCAGCAGCAATTGCATCAATCATTTCTTTTGTCGTCTCAGGCTGTCCCCAGCTCTGCTCAGAAGCAAGCCCTGTTTTGCCGTTTGCATCCAGAGTGTTGCCCAAATTCCAACCGCACTTCATTTTTTCAGCAAGTTCCAGAGCAGTACATTCATTGAACTGAACAGATTTTTTATCCTTTACGGCACCCTTTGAGCTGAAATTATACTTTTCGCCCGCAAACGCCGAGAGTGATAATATAGAAAGAAAAACAAGAATCAAACATTTTTTCATAAAAATGCCCCCTTTTAAAAACACATTTATTTCATTTATACAATCGTTCCCGCCATAACCATAGCAAAAATTTTGAAAAAATATCTTTTTTTTGCGATTTATTAAAAATTGAATTAGAATAATTCTTTGATATAATTTTAATATTTTTGATAGTTTTTTTCAAAATTTCAAGGCAATAATTTACAAAAGTAAGTGGCACGGAGGATAAAATGAAAAAAAGTGTTTCCGGAACTCCAGTTTTTCTGGACGGTGAAGAATTTTACAAAATCGAAAACTTTGATGCGATGGAAGATTTTTTCATGACCATCACAAGTTCCAGCGATGTATGGAATTTCTGCTGGGCGCAGGGAGGAATTACAGCAGGACGAAAAAACTGTGACCACCCGATTTTCCCATATTACACATGCGACAAAATTCAGGACATAAAAGGCACGACCGGCTCCATCACGATAATCAAAATCAAAAGCGAAGGAAAAAGAGGCATTATCTGGCAGCCGTTTGAAAATCTTTTCAGCACAGGAATCGGCCGGTACAACGAAGAAATCGGCATTCAGCGGAACCTTTACAAAAATCTCAACGGAAGCAAAATCTGGTTTGAGGAAATCAATCTTCTCGCAGGAATTTCCTTCCGATACGGCTGGACTTCAAGCGCAAAATTCGGACTCGTAAAATGCTGCCGAATCGAAAATCTCACTGACAAAAGAATCACGCTGAAAATTCTTGACGGATGCCGCAACATCCTGCCGTCATCATGCGACAGCAACATCCAGAACAACAAAAGCGTTCTTCTCGACGCATACAAAAAGACTGAAATCGAGCCAGTCTCAAACACAGCCCTTTTCACGCTCTCATCAATCGTAACTGACAAGGCCGAGCCGAGCGAATCTTTAAAAACAAATGTCTGCTGGTTCACCACGAACGACCCGATCATTCTTTCCGAGGACTCAATCGAAATGTTCCTCTCAGGCAAATCGGATTTCCTTCAGGCACAAAAAAAGGAACTCAACGGAAAGCGCGGGCAATGCTTCATCATCCACCAGAGCGAGCTTCACGGAAAAAGCGCGGAATGTTGGGAGCAGGTTTTTGATGTTGATTACGATGTTTCAAAGCTCATGGAACTCAAATCCCAAATTGAAAACCGCGAAAACGCATGGAAACTTCTCGCCGAGGATATAAAAGCGACTGACTTGGCACTCAATGAAAAAATTGCTGAGGCGGACGGCGTTCAGACATCAGGAAATGCGATTTCCGACCTTCACCACCGCACAAACGTCATGTTCAACATCATGCGAGGCGGAATTTTCGCAGACGAAGGCAAAATCAGGCTGAGCGACTTCGTAAATTTCGCAAAAAACCGCAACAAGGAAGCAGGGGCACAAATCGAATCGCTCATAAACGGCTCAAACCTCGCTTCAAAAGATTCTGTCAGCCGAAACGAGCTTAAAGAACTTGTTTTTAGCAACGGCGACACTCAGCTCAAACGAATGTTCCTCGAATATCTCCCGCTCACATTCTCACGCAGGCACGGAGACCCAAGCCGACCGTGGAACCGCTTCAACATCGACCTGATTGCACAGGACGGCTCAGAAAAAATCAGCTACGAGGGCAACTGGCGCGACATTTTCCAGAACTGGGAAGCACTTCTCTGGTCTTATCCGGAATATGCCGTAAATGTATGCTCAGTCTTCCTCAACACAATGACCATCGAAGGCTACAATCCGTACCGAATCAGCCGCGAAGGTTTGGACTGGGAAGTTCCGGAAGAAGGAAACCCGTGGGCGCAGTTCGGATTCTGGGGCGACCATCAGGTAATTTACCTCCAGAAAATCCTTGAATTCCTCGCAAAATACAACAAGAAGGAACTTCTCTCGCTGATGAACGAAAAAGTCTTCTCAACGGCGAACATTCCTTACAGAATCAAGAGCTACGAAGAGATTCTCAAAGATCCGCGGAATTCAATCAGATTTGACTACGATTTGGACAAAAAACTCCGCGAAAAAGAAATAAATTTCGGAACTGACGCACGCTGCCTGCTCGGAAAGGACTCAAAGCTTCTCCTCACGACAATGGCGACAAAAATCACGCAGCTCATCCTCGCAAAAATGCTCAACCACATCCCGGAAGCAGGAATCTGGATGAACATGCAGCGTCCAGAGTGGAATGATGCGAACAACGCGCTTGCAGGCTGGGGAACTTCCGTCGTAACGATGTGTTACCTCGCCCGAATGATTTCCTTCCTCATCAAACTTTTTGAAGATTCAGACGGAACTTTTGAAATCAACAAAACCGTAGCGAAAACCCTTCAAAAAACGGTTGAAATTTACAAGAATTTTAGCTCAAGAACCAGCGAAGGAATCACAAACAAAGAAAGAAAAATTTTCACTGACGAAATCGGACTGCTTTTCGAAAAAGAACGCACGAGCCTCTACAAAAACGGCTTCTCTGAGGATTACGAGCAGCTTTCTGCCCGAAAAATCATACAAAGCCTCAAAGTTTTTGAAGAAGCCCTTAAAAAATCAATTGAAGCAAACAAACGCTCTGACGGACTCTTCCATTCATACAACTCAGTCGTTGTCTCAGAAGAAGAAATCAACATCGTCAACCTCAAGCTCATGCTCGAAGGCCAGGTTGCCGCACTCAGCTGCGCGGTTCTCAACAAAAACGAGAAAAAGCTGGTCCTGGAAAAAATGCACGGAAGCGACCTGTTCGAGGAAAACCAACATTCTTACATGCTCTACCCTAACACTCCTCTTCCGACATTCATGGAGAAAAACGCATTCAAAACGACAGATTTGCGCGGCCTTGAGGACTTCTTAAAACGAACAGGAAATTCAATCATTCTCCGGGATTTGGGCGGAACATACCACTTCAACGCGGAATTCCGAAACGCCGAATGTCTCGAAAAGGCAATTGATTCACTTTCCGATGAGAAAAAGCCTAACAAATATGAAAAAGAAGCACTGCTCAAGCTCTACGAAAAGATTTTCAATCACCAGAGCTTCACCGGCCGTTCAGGAACTTTCTACGCTTACGAAGGACTTGGCTGCATTTACTGGCACATGGTCTCAAAACTCCTGCTCGCCGTTCAGGAAAACATCGTAAATTCCAAAGATCCGTTCATCTCATTCTACAAGGATGTCAAAAAAGGTCTTGGAAGCAGCAAAACGCCACAGGAATACGGAGCATTCCCGTTCGACCCATACTCGCACACGCCTTTCAAACAGGGCGCAAGACAGCCGGGCATGACAGGACAAGTAAAAGAAGAAATCATCTGCCGCTGGCGTGAACTCGGACTCGACATCGATGACGGAAAAGCCGTGTTCAACCCGACATATCTTGAAAAAAAGGATTTCACCGACAGCAATCAGATTCACTTTACCTGGTGCGGAACAAAAATTACCTACACTCAGGGCAAGGAGAAAAATCTGACTGTAATCATGAAGGACGGAAAAACGCTCAGTTTTAAAGGCAGCATCCTTCCAGAAGAAGAAAGCCGCCTCCTGTTCTCAAGAAGCGGAGAAATTTCTGAAATTCAGGCGACCGTAAGCTGATTCAAGGCTTTCTAGTCGTCTTTTGGGCTTGCGCTTTTGGATAATTTCGAGCGGAAGTGAACTTCCCGGAATTTCTTGGGCGTAACCCCGCAGAACTTACGGAAAACGCTGATAAAATAGCTTTCCGTGCTGAACTGCATGTAGTTTGAAATATCAGTGATGGAATAATCAGTGAACAACAGAAGATTTTTCGCAGCCTCGATCTTCTTTTTCTGGATGTACTGGGCGATTGTAATTCCTACCTCAGAATGAAAAAGTTTTGATATGTAGGAACTGCTGACCCCGGAAACTTCGGCAAGATCCTCAAGGGAAATCTTCTCATGGAGATTGTCATAAATGTAATCAATACACTGGGAAACCGGCTTTGAGTACAACCGACGCCTTTTGCAGGCCTGCATTCGCTTGACATAAGCCTCGCAAAGCTCCTCATGGATTTTACGGATGCTGTCCTCGTCACCGCATACATCGATTTTTCTGATGTAAATGTCGCTGAGATTATAGGCAGCCTCCATTTCAAGTCCGGCCTCGATTACATACCGCGTAATCATGGCCACCGTAATTATAAGATGATACTTTAAATTGCGGAGAGGATTTTCGCTCAGTTTTCCAAAGCCCTCGACATTGAACGGTATGAAAAGGCGTTTCATCTCCTCCATATCGCCATTGCCGATGCTTTGATAAAAAGCCATTTCCCGATCATAAGAAATATGCTTTATGAGATATTCGCGATTCTTGAATTCAACCTTTGCGAGTTCGTCCTGTATTCCCATTTATGACATCCCCAGAAAATTGATATCTTATTATATAATAAGATTACCCTGTTGAATACTGAAAAAATCCCAAAATATTGATATTTTTTACAAAATTTTTATATTTTTATACCCGATTGACCCTTAGACTTTATCACGAAAAGGTTGTAGTATAAGAGTATCAGGGTTATAATAAAATATATTATATAACGAAAAGTCATACTAAAAGGAGGAAAAAAGTATGAAAAAAATCGTTGTTGCCGCAATGGCACTCGCTTCTCTCGTTGCTCTCAACGGATGTAAAGAGAAAAAGGCAGAAGCACCAGCAGCTGCACCAAAAGCTGGAAAAGTTTTGAACATTTATGTTTGGAACGAAGAATTCCAGGAGCGTTTTAACAACTACTACGCTAAAAAACTTCCTGCTGATGTAAAAGTCAACTGGGTCATGACACCAAACCAGGGCAGTGCTTATCAGGACAAGCTTGATGAAGCACTCATGCGCCAGGATTCTGTTCCAACAGACGAGAAAATCGACTTGTTCCTTGTTGAGGCTGACTACGCACTCAAATATGTTGACACAGACTTCACTCTCGATGTAATCAACGACATCGGCCTCTCACAGCAGGACATCAAAAATCAGTACAAATATACAAAAGACATCATGACTGATTCAAAAGGCAACCTCAAAGGTCTTACTTGGCAGGCTTGTCCGGGCGGATTCATCTATCGCCGCTCAATCGCAAAAGATGTTCTCGGCACAGATGATCCAGTAAAAGTAGGCGAGGCTCTCGCAGACTGGAGCAAATTCAACGCTGTTGCAGCAGATGCAAAAAAGAAGGGCTACTTCATGCTTTCTGGCTATGATGATGCATTCCGCGTATTCAGCGACAACATGAAACAGCCATGGGTTGTAAACAACAAAATCGTTATTGATCCACAGATCAACGCTTGGATCGAGCAGACAAAGAACTTCACATCAAACGGCTACAACAACAAAGCCTCACTTTGGTCACCAGAAAGCTCACAGGGCATGGGTGCAAAAGGAAAAGTATTCGGATACTTCGGACCAGCATGGTTCATCGACTTCGTTATGGCTCCAAGCTCTTTGAACGATGCAAACGCACCTAAAGAACTCGGTAACGGTTCTTACGGTGACTGGGCATTCTGTAAAGGTCCACAGGGTTTCTCTTGGGGTGGCACTTGGATTTGTGGTGCTAAAGGCTCAGACAACATCGAAATCATCCGTGATGTCCTCAAAACTCTTACATGTGACTCAACTGTAATGACAGCAATCGCAAAAGAAAAGGGTGACTTCACAAACAATGTTCCAGCTATGGAAGCAGTTGCAACAAGCGACTACAAGAACCCATTCCTCGGCGGACAGAACCACATCAAATTCTTCCTTGATTCTGCTACAAGCATCGATAAGAGCTGCATCACACAGTACGATCAGGGTATGTCAGAGAAGATTCAGGCTTCAATGAAAGACTACTTCGACGGAAAGGTAACTCTCGACCAGGCATGGGATAACTTCTATCGCTCAGTCATCGAGATGTACCCTAACTTGAGCAAATAATTAATCTGAAATCAGAGAGGATTAAGAGGATTACTATGAACGACACAACAAAAACTAAAGCCGAAAAAAAAGGCAAAGGTTATGATTTTAACAGATGGGGATATTTTTTCATTGCGCCATTCTTTATCGTTTTTACGATATTCTCGCTAATCCCTCTGATTTCAACTTTTGCGAACAGCTTTTTTGAAAACTATCGCGTAGGTTTGCAGCAGATTGGTCCTAAATTCATCGGTCTTAAAAACTTCGTCGAGGTTTTCAAAAGCGATATGCCTCGCTACATTGGAAACACATTCATTCTTTGGATCGTAGGATTCATTCCGCAGATTGGTGTATCACTTCTTCTTTCAGTATGGTTCACCAGCACGGATTTAAGAATCAAAGGACAGCAGTTCTTCAAAACAGTCATCTACATGCCTAACTTGATCATGGCATCTGCTTTCGCAATGTTGTTCTTCACAATTTTCTCGGACAACGGTCCGGCAAACAGCATTTTAATCAAACTGGGATTCGCAGAGGAGAACATCCGCTTCCTTAGCTCACAGAGCTGGACACGCGGCCTTGTCGCTACGATGAACTTCCTTATGTGGTACGGAAATACAACCATCATGCTCATGGCGGGCATCATGGGAATCGACGACAGCATCTTTGAGGCAGCAAAAATCGACGGTGCTAATCCGGTTCAGGTATTCTTCCGAATTACAATGCCGATGCTCATGCCAATCTTCATTTATGTTTTGATTACAAGCCTTATCGGCGGTATTCAGATGTTCGATGTACCGCAGATTTTGACAAACGGCGAAGGTAATCCTAACCGAACAAGCATGACCCTCATCATGTACCTCAACAAACATTTGTTCAGCAAAAACTACGGTATGGCAGGTGCGGTTTCTGTAATCACATTCTTCCTTACAAGTATCTTCAGCTTCAGCATTTACTCTATGACAATGAAAAAATACAAGAACATGACCGGAGGACGAAAATAAAATGGTTACTACAAAATCAACATTTTTAAAACGAAACCTTTGCTATATTTTCCTTGTCGCATTGACCATTGCATCTTTGTTCCCGTTCTTCATTCTTTTGGTCAACTCAACACGAAATCACGCGCAGATTCAGCGAGGATTCTCTGCCCTCTTCGGCACATCTTTCTTCGCGAATCTCTCAAATCTTCTTAAAAATGAAAACACACCGGTTGTCCGAGCACTGTTCAACAGCGTTTATGTATCGTTCATGTCTGCTCTTCTCACTACATACTTCTCGGCAATGACTGCTTATGGCATCTATATGTACAATTTCAAGGGAAAGGCTTCTGCATTCAAGCTTATCCTTGCAATCATGATGATTCCGACACAGGTTTCATCACTTGGTTTCATCCAGTTGCTCATCAAAATCAAGATGATTGATACTCTCCCTGCCCTCTTCATTCCGTCAATCGCAGCTCCAGTCGTATTCTTCTACATGTATCAGGCAATGACAGCAACCCTCTCTTACTCAATCGTAGAGGCTGCCCGAATCGACGGATGCCCGGAATTCCGAATCTTCAACACAATCGTTATTCCGCTCATGAAGCCGGCAATCGCAGTTCAGGCAATCTTCGCTTTCGTAAGCTCATGGAACAACTACTTCATCCCTGCTTTGGTAATCAACAGCAAGCTCAAAAAGACAATTCCGATTCTTATCGCACAGCTCCGAAGCGCGGACTACCAGAAGTTCGATATGGGTCAGGTATACATGGTTATTTGTCTGGCAATCATTCCGCTTGTAATCGTATACATGTTCCTTTCACGAAATATTATCCGTGGCGTATCTGTGGGTGCTGTAAAAGAATAAAAAGTGTGATACATTATGAGCATGGAAGTAAAAAATTTTTTTGAAAAACACGGATTTTATACCGATTTGGACTTATCATCGCTCACAAAAGATTTCTTGCAGGACATGGACAATGGTCTTTCCGGCAAGAAGTCTTTCCAGGACATGATAAAAACTTATATTGACCCGTCTTCAATCGCGATGCGTGAAAAATCAGTAATCGTAATTGATGCGGGCGGAACAAATTTCCGTTCTTCACTTGTCACATTCGCAAACGACGGCTCTTTCACAGTGTCTCAGTTTGAAAAGACAAGAATGCCAGGAACCGAAGGCGAACTCAGCAAAAAAGATTTCTTTGCTAAAATCGCAAGCAACATCAGCCGATTCAAGGACTGCTGTGACGAAATCTGTTTCTGCTTCTCTTACGCCATGACAATCACCGAGGACAAAGACGGCATTCTCGACAACTTCTCAAAAGAAGTAAAAGCTCCAGAGGTCGTCGGAAGCCACATCGGTGCCGAACTTAAAAATGCCCTCAAAGAACAGGGCTGGACAAAAATCCCTCAGGTCATCTTGCTCAACGACACAGCTTCTGCCCTTCTTGCAGGAACAGGCAGCACGAGCAAAAAATACTCTTCTTACATCGGATTCATCCTCGGAACAGGCCTCAACGCAGCATTCGTTCAGCCTGCAAAAGCCGAGTACAACACAACAAAGAATCAGATTATCGTTTGTGAGAGCGCAAAATTCGGTGGATTCAAAAACTCAGAATTCGACATCAACCTCGACAAAAAAAGCGTGGCTCCAGGTGTTGCGCCTTACGAAAAACTCTGCTCTGGAGCATATCTCGGCCCACTCGCGCTCGAAACAATCCAGATTGCAGCAAAAGAAGGCTTATTCTCTACCGAGCTTTCCGAAGAAATCGCTTCAAAAGAGGCACTTTCTTTGATTGAGGTCAATGACTTCCTTTCAAACGGCAAGGCTTTGTTCTCAAAAGCCACAAAAGAAGATTCAGAAGTTCTCTTTGAGATTTTCGACACTCTCGTAGACCGCATGGCAAAACTTGCGGCAGTAATTCTCGCAGCCTGCATCACTCAATGTGAGGGTGGCAAAGAAGAAAGCAGCCCGATTTGCGTAGCTTGCAACGGAACTACATTCTTCAAGACTTACAAAGTCATCGAGCGAACAAAAGCATACCTTGCAAAAATCCTCGAAGGCAAAAAAGTCTACTACGATATGCTTCCAGAAGAAGTTGACATCACTCGCGGAACAGCAATGGCAGCATTCACAAACTAAAACAAAATCCTTACAAAAAAACGGTGGTTTACAAAGCCACCGTTTTTTTTTATCTA
The DNA here is from genome assembly GCF_017430385.1 of Treponema sp. Classification (GTDB taxonomy): domain Bacteria; phylum Spirochaetota; class Spirochaetia; order Treponematales; family Treponemataceae; genus Treponema_D. The sequence goes on along the minus strand of NZ_JAFRNB010000135.1, from coordinate 38,966 downwards.
ACCATCAAATCAACTAATTCAGGATAATACCAGGTCAAATCTTTTCTGTTGAACCAGCCGTGGCGTTCTCCGGCATCATCTCCGTTCGGCCACACGACCATGTTATCCCAAAGAATCACTGGAATACCCAAAGCTTTGGCTTTTGCATAATAGTATTCAACCCATTTTTTGCGCTCTGCGGTGTTGTTTTTGTCGCTTGCGCTCGCCTCCCCCATCACTACAGGGATTCCTTTTGAGACATAATCTGTTCCAAGCGAGCTGAAAAGGTAATCGATTGAACCTTTGTGAGATGAATTGAAAACCGTAACGCTCATGTCTTTCATGCAGAATTCATAAGGATTGTAGGCATGAACAGAAACAATCAGCTTTCCGCTCGCAGAATCAGAAGGCAAAGACCAGCCGTTTCTCATGTCAGGATTTGCGGCATAAGGCGGAACCATCACATAACGGCTCGCATTTTTGCCGCCAGTCGCTCGGATTGTGTCCAGCGCAGCCTTTTCATACTCCATAATGATTTTGTTTGCGGCCGCGACCTTTGAGTCGTATCCGTTTGTACTCCATTCGTAAGATTTTCCGATACAGCGAGGCTCATTCAGCACTTCAAAAACCAGATTTTCATCATAATTTTTGAAATACGAAGCGACTTGATTCCACACGGCTTTTATATATGAAATCGACCGAGTTTTGAGCGGGGAATTTGCATCTTCCGGCACACAGAATCCGTAAGTCGACGACATCTGCGCCTCGCTCAAATTATCATGGTGAATGTTGATGATTACAGTCAGACCAGAATTAATCGACCAGTCAACGACCTTCTTGACGCGAGCCAGCCATTCACTGTCAATCGTATAATTCAAGTCCGTGATATGATTATGCCAGCTCACAGGTATCCGGATTGTCTTGAATCCTTTTGCACTGATAGCCTTAATCATCACCTGAGTGGTCCCCGGCATTCCCCAGCTTGTTTCCGTCGAAAGCCCCAAATTGTTTTTGGTTTCATTAGTATAGGCATCCAGCGTGTTACCTAAATTCCAGCCGTTACCCAATTTCAGTTTTTTAACAATCTCAGTTTCCATAAACACCCCGGAAGCATTTTCTTCTTTCTTTTCAAAATCACCGCTGCAAGAAACAAAAAGAAGCCCAATCATAGCAAAAAACAGGATTCTCGCCAATTTCTTCATAACCAAATCCTATAAGTTTATAAGTCAAAAAATCCCTGCACGGATGCAGGGAAACAGCAAAGAGAGAAAATTCAAACGGCAAACTTAACGATATTTGCCGTGTTTGCCGTTAGGTGAACAGAATTTTCTCGTAGAACCAAAAATTACAGGAGGTAATTTTTGGTTCATTACTTCTTCTTTTGGATTTCCTCGACAACAATCGAGTCAATCGTTACAGTGTGCGGCTGCGTAATCACTTTGTTAGAAACCGCGCCCATCGAAATCGTGAAGATTACATTCGGGTCAGTGTCCATACCCATCGTGAACTGCCAGCTGTAATCCTTGTATTCCTTTCCGACATTGAATTTGAGCGTATTTGAATACGGATACCAGTTGTCATCCTTTGAACCATCGCGCTGCATTGCAAGCATGATTGTTCGGTCAAGATCAGATTTTGCGCGCAAGCTGATTTTGTACATCTTGCCCTTCTCAAGAAGACATCCGTTCTGTTTGAGCTGAATCATCCAGTCCAAGCTTCCAGTATTGTCAATCTTTACGCGGGCTTCTTTCTCAACAACCTCACATTTTGCGCTTGCAGCTTCGTTTGCGTACAATTCCCAGCCGCTCATTCCAGTGTCAAAACCGCCGTTGATTACAACGCAGTTTTCTTTGACATAAACATTGTCTACGAAAACAGTCGCGCCGTCCGTACCCAAAAGAAGCTCGAAATCAATTTCCTTATCAGAAGTCGGTGTGTAAACCCACTCAAAATGTCCCGGAATCAGAGCCTTTGTCTTTGAATCAGTTTTTGCAGCCATAACACGGATTTTCTGCTCAACTTCTCCGTATTTCACGATGATGTTAGTTGTTTTTGAAGAATAAGCATCGAATTTCACAACATAGTTTGTGCCCTTGTCGAGCTGAATTCCAGTCTGTTTGAGAACGACATCCTCAGCCTTTGCCTTTTTCGGCGAAACAACCTTGAGCATTCTCGCGCGGTCTTTTGTAACGCTGATTTCAGCATTTGCCTTGTTGTCAATCTGCCAGCTGCCCAAACGAGCCTTTCCTTCCTGGAACTGGCCGTTCAAGATGTAGTTTCCGTCAGGCAAGCATTTTTTTCCGAAGCTCAAATCAACTTCACCGATTTTTTCAAGACGGATATTAGTGATGTAAACATTTGCAGTCGAGCCTTGCGCACCACAGTTGTATTCAAGACGACATTCCGGGTCAGAATCAGCAATCATGTTGAACTCGTAGCTGAAATGCTGTTTCTGAGTGGTCAATTTGACTTTCTCATCGCCAAATCTTCGCTCGTAGCTGTTATTCGGAGCCGTGATACCAGTGATAATCGTGCGGTTCTCGTCAGCCCAAGCATCGAATGAATATCGGTAGCGGAATCCCTGATTGAGCGGAACTTTTGCCTGAACATACTGAACAGAATATTCAAGAGAACCAGCGTTCGTTGACTTGATTGTGTGCATTTTTCCGTCAGTATCAACAGAACCAGCACCGCCGCCAGCAGTCATGAATTCCCACGCGCTTTTCTGAGTAGAAACCATGTTTCCAGAAGAGTCAGTCTTTGCGACGACAGGAGCCTTAGCCGGCTTCTCGACATTCTCGTTGTATTCTTTTTTTTGATAAACCTTCACATAATCGACGAACATTTTTGCATCGTCTTTTTTCGGATCAAAATCAGTAGTGTCATCAGGATAGCCGACCCAAGAACCGCCGACAGCGACATTGAAAATGATATAGAAAGGCTGGTCAAAAGGAGCCGGGAAAGTCTGTTCGCCAAAACCAGGCTTTTTTGTGAACCAGTCATTTGCGGTCTTGTAGTTTACGCCGTCACAGTACCAGCGGATTTCACCAGGCTCCCACTCAACAGCAAAAGTGTGGAATTCATCGGCAAAATTACCGTTATCAAGAATTTTCGTGCCCTGAACCATACCATGCGGCTCACCAAAGTGAAGAGTTCCGTAAAGCTTGTTAGTTTCCTGCCCCATGACTTCCATGATGTCAATCTCACCACATTTCGGCCACTGACCATAGAAGCTTTCGTCATCAGGCATCATCCAGAATGCCGGCAAGAATCCCATGCCCTTCGTAACCTTAAGGCGAGCCTCAAAACGGCCGTAAGTGTAAGCATGTTTTCCCTGAGTGTTGATTCGTCCAGAAGTATATGTCACGGTGCCGTCTTTTTTCTCAGTCTTAATCGCCTGAATTACAAGGCAGCCGTCTTTAAGATAAGTATTCTTTTTTGAGTCGTCATAAGACTGCAATTCCGCGTTTACCCAGCCCGGCTCATGGAATTCAAAATTCCAGTCCTTCATGTTGAGTTTTTTTCCATTAAAATCATCCTGCCACACCAAGTCCTTTTCGGTGTAAGCAGAAGGCTTTCCCTGACCAAAACCGGCCGCAGCACAAGCAAGAAGCGCAGCAGAAGTCAATAAGATTTTTGAAACTTTCATATTTTTCCTCCAAAACTAATTCTAAAGCCAATTCGTCAAAAAAATATCGATATTATGCCGGAAATGTTAAAATCGGGCACAAAAAGCTTCGAAAATTTTATAGGGGCAATCAACTTGCTGCGGCTGTTCCGCGGCTCAGTCACCCTCGGCCGCTTCCCTCGCTAACGCTCAGTCCAGTGGCTGGCTCCGCCACCGCTCCATAGCCGTGCCCGACTCTCCGTGATACAAACATTTTTCTTGCACTTTTCTGACTTTTTTCAATTTATGCTGCCAAAAATCGAATTTCTCCTGCTATTAATATATGCAGGCCAAGGCTGGAAGCTTGCAAGGAGAAAAACTCGATGACAAATTCTTTCGATACAATTGATCCCAAGATGCTTGCAAGAATTCAAGCATTGCGACTCATGGACGATGATTTTATGAGTGTGGTATTTGAGGAAGACATCAAACTTACTGAATTTTTGCTGAGGATTCTGCTGAGACGCAACGACCTGCATGTTGACAGCGTTATGACTCAAAAAGAAAAGCGCAACATCTACGGCCGCTCCGTAAAGCTGGACATTCTCGCCAAGGACACCAGCGGCAAAGTCTACAATGTCGAGATTCAGCGTGCTGACAAGGGAGCCTCGCCGAAAAGGGTGCGCTACAACCTCGCCATGCTCGACAACCATATACTGCAAAAAAGGGATGATTTTGACAAACTGCCGGAAACATACATAATCTTCATCACTGAAAATGATTATTATGGTTTCGGACAGCCATTCTATGAAATCAGAAAGACAGTACATCTGCCTTCAGCGAACAGCATGTATTTGCCTTTCGAAGACGGGTGCAATATAATCTATGTAAATGGGGCTTATCGAGGAAACGATGCTATAGGCCGACTAATGCATGATTTTTGCACACCAAATGCCGACGACATGAATTACAGCGAGCTTGCAGAAAAGGTTCGCTACCACAAACAAGAAACTAAAGGAGTTACGACTATGTGCAGGATTGTTGAAGAATACGGAGATGAAAGAGCTGCGGAAGGAAGAGCAGAAGGTGCTAAACAAACCGCAATCGAGAATGCAAAGAATTTGCTTAAAGAGGGGGATTCCCCTGAGAAAATCGCCCGCTGTTGCTCTCTTCCGCTGGAGCAAGTGCTTGCACTCAAGGAAGAACTTGCCCGCGAGCTGACAACCGCAAGCAAGTAGCAATTAGCAACATTCAAAGATAACACTGAAAAATCCTCTATCGGATTTATTCAGTGTTTCCTTAGCAAATAAAAATCCCCCGCGGATGTGAAGTTCATTTTGATTTCACAAGCCTTTGGGGATGGAGGTTTATTTCTCAAGCCGATTTTTTGTCGGTTTGGATTTGTTTAACATGGTCCAATGAATATCAGACCATGTTTTTTGTTTGGTTATAGATGTTGCCTTTGTAATTTTGTTATTTTGCCTTGCTGATTCCTTTGAGAATTACAGAACCTGTACCACGCAATGAAAACTAGACTTTTGTCGCCTCAGAAAGGAAATCACAGCTAGCCAACGGAATCTCTGCAATTCCATTAGAGAACAAAGATGTCGCATTTATAACTTTAGTTTTTGAATCGTCAGCATTTGCAACTTTCAATTCAATTGCAGCGTAATCAGCACTATCACCAAAACTGAAGTTTGCAGCATCCATTTCAAGAACGATGTGTGTGAATCCTGTCAAATCACCTGCTGTAAAGCAGACTGGAATTGCGGCAATATTGCCACCCCAGCCACCTTCACCAGCTCCGGCAGCAACTACAGTGTATGTTCCATTAGCGTTTGCAGTTGTCTTTGTACCGCTACCCCAAACATCATCACCAGCTTCGATTCCTGAAATGATAGAAGTTTTTGTAAGTGCCTGAGCAGTCGCACCTTCTGCAAATGCTGGAAGCCAAATATCCTGAGTATCACCAGATTCGGTTCCAAGCATACCATAACTACCGCTATCTTCCTGCAAAGCGAAGATAATTGACGGTGCTTTTGTACTGTTGCTTACAGTTGCTGAAAGAACCTGAACTGTGATTTCTGTTCCCTGTGAGAGATTTCCTTCAAGCCCAAGTCGTTTACGATTGTCTGTTTTTCCATACGCAGGATTTGCATATTGATTCGGTACAAGATTAAAGTCTGCGAAAGTCTTTTCTACAGCAGCTCCATTACCAACTTTTACAGAAAGCTTGAGATTTGAAATATCAATCTTCAATCCGTTCGCATCTTTTGTTCCATCGTTGTCAATCTGAAGGACATAACCGATGCTTGAGGCATCAGAAATGTCTTTTGTCAATTTGACAGTGTAAGCCTTGCGAGCCGTGCTATAAGTAACTGGTGTCACAGTTGCCGCACCACTATTTCCGCCATTTCCACCTGGCTGCTGACCGCCTGTGCCGGTTCCGTCTGTTGGCTGCTGCGGAGTGCCTGTGCCGCCTCCACCCTGCTGATTGTTTTCCTCTTTCTTAGCTGCCTCAAAAATCGAAGTATATTCACCATCTTTGCATAATTCATTGTAATAACTGTCTGCTTTTCCGCCAGCATTCTGGTTTTTATCAATCAACGCAATCTGAATTTTAGTTGGGTCAGCTCCAATTGCTTCCAAACCAGAACCTTCAGCAACAAATCTGGTAAAAGAGACTTCAACTTTATCACCTTTTTTTACAGTCTTACCAATCGAAAGTTTGTCTTTGTATTCTTTCTGATTTGCGCTATTTTTAATCGGATTTTTGTCAGAATCGTCAAAACTTGCACCATATTCATCAAGAGCAAAGTTAATTTTGTCAAATGTCTTTATTACTGTACCATTCAATTTAACCGTTAGGTCAGTATTTGTTACTTTGATAAGTTCATCTGCTCCTGCGGCACTTCTGTCATATTTAATCAAAAGAACAGTGTCTTCGTCATTTGTCGAATCTTCTGTTACATCAAAAGTAATTTTAGCAGCCTTATAACCAGGAAGGATTTCCCCTGCTCCCTGCACTCCCAGATTTCCATTATCTCCGCCGCCGTTTCCTGCACCACCATTTCCACCTGCAGAATTTGCATTTGTTGAAGTAGTTGCGAATGGGTCCTCTGCATCTGAGTCAGCACAAGAAGCGAGAGAGCCAACGAGTGCCGTAGCAGCAATTACAGCGAACAAGTTTCGTACCAATTTTTTCATAGTTTGCCTCCTATTTCTATTTCTTTCTATTTTCCTTTTTTAGATGCCGGGCATTTTGTGCCCGACATCAGCAGCATTTTTTTGCAGTTTGATTACCCAACCAGCCTTTACTTAGAAATTCTTGAATTTTACGCTGAACGGGATTGCGATTCCGTAAGCGAAATCTGTCTTTTCGCGTGCGTATTTTGAGCGTTCCTCATACTGCAAGCCGAGGTCAAGTTCTGCTCCAGAAATATTGCAGCTTACGCCGAGCTTGTATGTAAGGTTGAGCGTATTCTTGAAGTGCTTTCCGAAACACCATGCACGGTATTCAATTCCGTAGCTTTCGTTCTGGCTTGAGCAGAGCTGAATGTACGGCTTAACATCGTCAAGGTTTCCGTGTGAGCCAGTGTTGTACTCAGCCTTGAAGTTCATCTCCATGTAGTTCAAGTCATCGTCATCGCTTGTGCGGCGGATTGTGACTGGTGCATGAAGGTAGAATTTGAACGAACCAATCTGTTTTTCGCCGTAAAGGTCGATACAATATCCGTGCATCTTCCATTTGTCATCAGATTTGTCGAGGTCAAAGCCAAGAATCGGCTGAACGAAAGCGAAAGTTGTCGCATCAGTATAGCCTGCTCCGAATCGGAGAACACGCCATGTTCCGAAGCGATTGTTTGCTGTTGCACGGCCGCCACCGTCTCGGAAAGAAGCCTGCAATTCGATATGCTCGCCGAGCCAGTATCGTGCACCGATTCCCCATGGAGCAATCTTGCTGTGCTTGAAATTTGTTTCGTCTTTGTTGTAAATTCCTGATTTCTCTTCCGTGCTAGCCTGCTTTGTTCCAGAGCCGCTACCAGTCTCGTTCTCAAATCCGCCTTTTGCCCCCGGAGTGATTCCTGCGTTCAAAAGAAGCTGCTCGATTGGGCGAACTTCTACACCGAAGCCCCAGCCTTCGACATCGTTACAGTTAATATACATCGGGTGTTTGCTCCAGTCGCGTTCTTTGAGTGCGAACGGGCTTCCTACTTTGTATTCGTCAATCTTTTCTTTAAAATGACCGTCATATCCGACATAACCGAGTCTTACTTTAAGCATGTCCACAGGCTTAACCCAGACATAAGTTCTGCGGAAATAAGCCTGCCAGTCGTCTGTCTCATTGTTGTCAGCACCGCTGTTCTCGGCAGTCTTGTACCACATCGCAAGGTGTGCGCCAGCGTTTCCGTTGTCCACCTCAAGAATGATACCGTCGTCATCCTTCTGATTTCGCGGTTCGTTATTTAACCATGACCATTCCTTGTCACCTGTTGATTTTTGTTTTTCGACACGCATGACATCTCCGCTCATTTTGATGTTTGCTTTGATGTCCACTGCAAAAGCGGCTGTTCCCAAGCCCGCCATAACGCATACAGCTGAAAGATCTTTGAAGATTTTTCTGATAGCCATAAGTACCTCCTTTTTTCTTATGACTTCATTATTTATTAGAAATATGCAGAAAAATATCAAATTCTTGTACTAAATTCTAAGTTTTTATCGGAAAAATAATAAAGTCAGTTATTTTTGTAATATTCTGTGATTTTATGAAGAAAATTTTATTTTATGCGGTGGGAAGAAGGTGGGATAAATAAAAAAGCCCGCACGGATGCGGGAAAAAACAGAGAGAGAAAATTCTGTTTGCTAAAAGTGAACAGAATTTTCTCGTTGGAATCCAAAAATCCACGGATGGATTTTTGGTTCCTAATAAACTGCTACAACTTCACCGTTCGGATATCGTTCGGCGATGTATTTTTTTACTTTTTCGCTTTTTACGGCCTCAATCAAAGCCTTAATTTCTTCTTTGCCCTCGTTGCCAGCTTTTACGGCGATTACATTAACATAAGGAGAAGAAGAACCTTCTACGAAAAGACCGTCTTTTTTTGCAGAAAGACCAGCTGGAATTGCATAGTTTCCGTTGATTACAGCACCGTCAACATCGCCCAAAACTCGTGGAAGAGATGCAGCCTCGATTTCCTTGAACTTAAGCTTTTTCGGATTCTTTTTGATGTCGAGAGGTGTCGCTGTGATTCCAACGCCCTCTTTCAAAGTGATAAGACCAGCTTCCTGCAAGAGAAGAAGCGCGCGGCCTTCGTTTGTCGGGTCGTTCGGGATTGCGATTGTAGCCTTTTTCTTCAAATCGGCAAGTTTTTTGATTTTGCTTGAATAGAAAGCAACCGGCTCAACATGAACGCCAGCAGCGTTTACAAGATGATAGCCCTTTTCCTTGTTGAAAGACTCAAGGTAAGGAATGTGCTGGAAGTAGTTCGCATCGATGTCACCAGCCTCAACAGCATCGTTCGGCGTTACATAGTCAGTGAACTCAACGACCTGCAAGTCGATTCCCTTGGCAGCCAAATCCTCTTTTACGAGGTTGAGAATTTCAGCATGTGGCTCTGGTGTTGCGCCAACTTTGAGGACTTTCTGTGCGAAAACAGAAGAAGCAAGAAGTGCGATTCCTGCAAAAGCAATAATTTTTTTCATTTTTAGCTCCTAATTTTGGATTCTAAATCACTATTAACCTAGCGAGTTAGTATGTTTTTTGTTATACAGCTTATTTAAATTTATGTCAAGCAGGGCGGTACCGTGCTTCGCACGGTCGCGCTTTTCGCCCTTCCGCTTTCGCTCCATTGCCTTCGGCAACTGGCGGGGCTACAATCGCTACCGTTTGGCTAACATATAATTGGTGAGCTTAGTGCCGACAAACTGGATAACCGCGACCATCACGATAATCACCACAACCGAAGCAATCATCACATCAGTGCGGAAACGCTGGTAGCCGTATCGGATTGCCAAGTCACCCAAACCGCCGCCACCCAAAGTGCCGGCCATAGCAGAATAGCTCACAAGGTTTATGACCGTGAGCGTGATTCCAGAAACGACAGAAGGCATTGCCTCCGGCACGAGGACTTTGTAGATAATCTGCCAGTTTGTTGACCCCATCGCTCGCGCCGCCTGCACTACTCCAGGATCGACTTCATTCAAAGCAGTCTCCGTGATTCGGGCAACAAAAGGAGCCGCAGCAATCGAAAGCGGGATAATCGTAGCCGCAGTTCCGATTGCCGTTCCCAAAATAAGGCGGGTGAGCGGCAAAAGCACAATCATCAAAATTACGAACGGAAATGAACGCAAAATATCGATGATTCGGCTCAAAACCAAATTGAATCCGGCTTTTGGCATGATTCCGTATTTATTCGTGATGTTCAAAAGAACGCCGAGCGGGAAACCAATCAAAATCGCAAACAGCGTAGAAAAGAAAACCATCAAAAGCGTTTCAAGTGTCGAAGTTCCGACCAATTCCAAAATCTGATCCATACAATAGCTCCATAGAAAATCATACAAATGCACCACACGGATGTGGTGATAAAGCAAAGAGAGAATTTTCTGAAAGGAAATTCTCGCACGAATCAAAAATTACATGGATGTAATTTTTGTTCGCTGTACCCGAACATTGTTCTGCGTGAGCCAGCCAACTGCTTTTTCGACGGCCGCATCATCGCCCGAAATATCACATTCCATGTAACCGACATCTTCATCAGGTAAATGGCTGATTCCGGCCGCAAGAATATTGAAGCTTACATCAAATTCCTTCGCCATTTTGCACAAAATCGGCTCGCCCGTGGCATTGCCCACAAAATGCAAAAGATAGCTGCCAGCCTTTTCGGTCCATTTTACGATTTCGCCGTCTTTGCCGGAGTTTCGACCTGAACTTTCGGCACTTGTCGCAATATTCTTGATAAAATCCCGCGTAGTCTGAGTCTTTGGGTTCGTGAAAATTTCCTTGACTTTGCCGCTTTCAACCACCTGGCCGTTCTCGATAACGGCGACGCTCTCACAGGCATCACGCACAACTTCCATCTGGTGCGTAATCATAACGACAGTGAGGTTCATTTTCTTCTGGATTTCTTTGATCAATGAAAGGATTTGTCTTGTCGTGTTCGGATCAAGCGCGCTGGTTGCCTCGTCACAGAAAAGAATGCTCGGCTCAGTGGCAAGTGCCCGCGCAATGGCGACACGCTGCTTTTGACCGCCGCTCAAAGTGCTGATTGGAGCATCCTCACGGTCGCCAAGTCCGACAAGCTCCAGCATTTCCTTAACCTTTGCACGGATTTTTTCTTTTGGAGCACCAGCAATTTCAAGCGGATAAGCAACATTTTTGCCCGCCGAGCGTGAAGAAAAAAGATTAAAATTCTGGAAAATCATGCCGATTTTTCGGCGTTCCCGAATCAGCTTGCTTTTTGAAAGATTATCAACCCTCTTTTCGCCATAATAAATCGCGCCCTCGTCAGGCTTTTCGAGCATACTCACGAGGCGAACAAGCGAAGATTTGCCCGCACCGCTCTTTCCGATAATTCCAAAAATCGTATTCTCAGGAATGTCGAGCGAAACATCATTTACAGCACAAATCTTCGTTGTTTCATATTTCTGCTTTGATTCATAAGTCTTTTTCAAATGTTCGAGTTTTATTCGCATGGAATAATAATGCTATTTATAGAAGATTTTTGCAAGGTGTAAAATCTCCAACACGAACATTAAAATCAGGCTTATTAGTCACCCATTTCTGCTTCAAAAAGCCCAGCAAATTTTCTTTTATTTTACAACACTCCAAACGCCAGCACCGGAATTGGACTTCACATATTCCGGAACCTCTTCGGCAGTAACGGCTTCATATTTGTACGGAATGGCGAACGGTGCTTCTTTTGCTACCTTGAATTCACCGGTCTTTTTCTTGTTTTTTGACTTATCGAGCTCGCCGGAAGAATAAATCGTGCCATGCTTCTTAGAGTTGCCCGCATAAGAATTTGAAATTCCTGAGCCGTAGTAATTGTTTTCGGCATGAATCAAAGAATTGTAGCGGACTCCGAGCGCATAAGAATTTTTATAAAGCCCCTTTGAGTCACCATCATAATAGTTGTTGTAAACATGAATCGTTGTCAGGCGAACCATCGGCAAGCGAGAAGCGCAGTTATAAAAATAATTGTGATGAAGCGTGACATGCCTTTCTTTTGCATCGATTTTCTCAGAATCGCTGGATCCAATCAGCATCGTCTTAGAATGATTCATGAATTTGCAATACGAGACCGTAACATTGTCGCTTCTTTTGGTGATGTCGCAAAGTCCGTCATAAGTCTGCCATTTTTCTGAGATTTTTCCGCCTGTTTTTACGGAAATACAATCTTTTGTGTCCATGACAGTGCAGTGGTCAATCCAGACATTTTTCGAGTCAACGACAGAAATTCCATCATGCTGGGCATTGTAGCCGTCATTTGCCTCGTGATGCGGGAACGGATCGTAAACATCCTTAATCAGAAGGTTCCGAAGAATCACATTTGATACACCGCTTATGCTTATCGTTCCGCCTGAGAATCCAGACTCGCCGCCAAGTCCGATAATCGTTGTGTCAGACGAGACTGGAACACTAATAACTCTTTTATAAGCAGTGTTCAAAGAATACATCGTCTCGTAAAGGCTGCTTTTTGCTGAGCTTTTTAAAGAATCTTCCGTTGATGTTGAGCAGACTGCGGCATACGCATCACGATACTCTATATAGGAAGAAAATTTGCTGTTATTTTTTACGAATTCGTCAAGGGCAGGACTTGAACCGCCCCCCTCCCCCGGAAGCATTCCATCAGACATATCAATCATTCCGTCGATGAAAATCACACCACCGCGTTTCAGTGCAGAAAGCAAGTCCTTTTTATTGCTCACCGTGACAGGAGATGCAACACTTATCTTTTTAAAGCCTTCTCCAGCAAAGCCGTCCGGCAAATCCGAAGCAGAAATTGTTCCGACAGCGAAAAGATTGGAAAACGCGAACAAAGAAAAAGCCAGAACCGACAAAAAAATCCTGATGCACTTCTTCATAAAATCTCCTACAAAATATGAAAACTTCATGAATTATACATCAGGACTCAAATAAAAATAAGTTGACTATTATGAAAATTAAGTTATCGAATCAACTTATGCTTTCTTGCACTGACGAGAGAATGTTCTGACACCCTCAACAACGAGAACAACAGCAAGAATAGCCATTGCACCAGCGAAGAAGAGCTGGAACCAGTTGCCCCAGTGGAAAGCAGCAGCGGCAGTTTCAGCAGTTGCCTTTGCCATTTTATCAACGATATCCACAATCTTGAGAACAAGGAATGTCAAAGTTGCGGCAAGCATGAACACAGTCGGTATGATGAACATCTTGTTGTTCTTTCCGACTTCGCCGAGCCAAGCTGCGACAGCCATCAATGCGATACCTGCCAAAAGCTGGTTTGCAGCACCGAACAATCCCCAAATCTGAGAAAGTGAAAGACCACCCAAGATACAGCCGACTACAACCATGAATGTAGTTCCAACAAACGGATTTGCAAGGATTTTGCGGACAGGTGATTTTGCATCTTTCCATGTAGCCTCATCATCTTTCAAGAAAAGCTCAGAGAACATGAAGCGGCTCAATCGTGTAGCAGAGTCAAGTGATGTCAAAGCAAAAACTGAAACTGCGAGAGTAAGGAGCGCGCTGATTGTGTTGTAAACCGGAGTGCCTTTCTCACCGAACAAAGTTGCAATACCTGCACCGAAAGCTGCTGAAGGAGAACCGAACTCTTTTTTGCCCCATGCTTCCCAAACAACGCCGACAGCGATGAGCGAGATGATACCAAGAGCAGACTCGATGAGCATTGAGCCGTAACCGATTGCCTTTGCGTGTTTTTCGTTATCAAGCTGTTTTGAAGAAGTACCAGAAGCAATGAGCGAGTGAAAGCCTGAGCAGGCACCACAGGCAACAGTGATGAACAATGTCGGGAACATATAGCTGCTTCCAACTTTCCATCCGGCGAATGCAGGAATTGAGAATGTTACATTTCCACGGAAAGCAGAAACAACGATACCAACAAGGGCAATCAGCATCATTGCATAGAGCAGATATGATGAAAGATAATCGCGCGGCTGGAGCATAATCCAGACCGGGATAAGAGAAGCGATTGCGATATAAAGACCGATGATAACAATCCATGCGTTTCGTCCGAGAGCAAAACCTACATTAAGACCAAGAACGATGATTGCCGCGATTGCGATGATTCCGATGATTGTAGCCGGCAAAGTTCTGACGCCAAAACGATTTGTAAGAATACCGTAAGCGATAGCAAGGAAAATGAACAGAACGGAAATGATAGCCGTTGTCTGGTTGTTTGTAAGTCCCTGAGCCTTTGTTACGAATCCAGTTACGAGATTTCCTGCAGCATCCGGTTTTGTGAGGAATGTACCTGCAACGACATTTACGAATGAAGCGATAACAAGAATCAATACGAGCAAGGCGAAAATAATGAACAATTTTTTTGAAGTCTTGCCCATTGAAGCCTTGATGATTTCACCGACTGATTTTCCGTCATTTCGGGCAGAAGCGAAGAGAGAACCAAAATCCTGCAAACCGCCGAAGAAAATACCACCAATTATACACCACAAGAAAACAGGAACCCAGCCGAAAACAGCAGCCTGAATCGGGCCGTTAATCGGGCCAGCACCCGCGATTGAAGAAAAGTGATGTCCCATCAAAACAGCTGGTTTTGCGGTAACATAATCAACACCATCTGCCTTTTCTACAGCAGGCGTTTTTCGTGCAGGGTCGATGCCCCACTGCTTTGCCAACCATGAGCCATAGAAAACATAGCCACAGAAAAGCAAGGCGATTGCAGCAAGAATGATTAACAATGCTGTCATTTTTACATTTTCCCCCTATTCGGAAACTTTTTTTATAGCGAAGCCACGAGCTTTTTCAAGTCTACACCACGGCGATTCGTCACGGCACGACCTGTCGAAGTCTCATAAGCTAATGCCCGAAAACCACTCCAGCCATAAAGACCGAATTTATATGATTTGTAAAGATTTAACTTCTTGATTTTTTTGAAAGATTCCTCATCGATTTTGTCAGCGAGGACAATCAGTGTGACATCAGAATTGCGATGACCATAATAAGGATTGATTCTTGAAAGCCCTCTCTTCCAGGCGGCATCCGCGATTTGAGAAAGTTTTTCGGCAGAAAGAGAGACATCTGAAACCGAACTTTCCGAGCCGCCATCATTCTCAAAAAAGTAAACGAAATCGTTGGAGTCAATGTCCGCAAGCTTAGCGGCCTTTACCAGAAAATACTGCTCATTGTGGGATTTAAAAACGGCTTCGGCGGAAAAAGGAGACTCTATGTTCTCGGTTGAAATATTGTAATACCTTTCGAATGAATGTAATAATTTCCCCAATACGCCGTTGCTATTCATAGTAACTGTATTGTAAGAATATTTTATGTTTCGGTCAATAGAAACAAAAAAAGAAAACACCACAGAAAAACATCCGTGGTGTTCAGGAATTTTCGCCTTTATAGCAGCTTATTTCGCATCAGAAAAAGATGAAGAGCCTGTCTTCCAAGCCTGAGTCAGATTCGGCACTGAAAGAAGCACAGGATTTCCGCGCGTATCAGTCACAAGGAGTCCCTCGCTGTAAAGATTGAGCGGACTTGCTCCGTTCACGGCGACATCGCTCTTTGATTTTAAAGAAAGGCTCTTGTCATAAGAAGCGATGTAATTTGAGCCGCCCTCGCTAACAATCACATAAAACCTGTCTCCGCTCTGAACAAGTGGCGAATTCTCAGAAAGAATCTCATTGCTTTCCTTTTTGATTTCAAGCGTAGCTTCGTCCACAAGGCATAGCTTGACCGCGGAATGTTTGTCGTTCACGCCGCACACAGCCACCAGTCCGTCAGCAACCGGGAAAACCGTCTTTTCGCGGATTTGCTTGACGGAAGAGCGTTTTACGACCTGTCCGTTGTTCGGATTCACGGTCATAAGAGAATAAAGTTTGTTTTTTTCATCAACAACAAAAAGGCTCGTAAGATATTTGACATTCTGGGTTTCCGCAGCTTTTGCGGCCTCCTCTTTTTTGACCTCAGCCTTGTCCTTTGAAATCTGCTCGCGTTCGGTCTTTACCTCTTCGGTCTTTTTGTCGGCAAGTTTCTGCTGCTTTTCTGATTCTTTTGCAGACTTCTCAGACTCGGCCTTTTTTCCTTCCTTCTTTTCTTGAGCGGCCTCTTTCTGCGCTGTCTTTGCCTTTTCGCTCGCATCCCCTGCTTCTTTTTCCTTTATGTTTGCAAGTTTTTCGCGGGTCTCAACGCTCTTGTCATCTTCGGCACGCAAGGCCTCAATTACCTTGTCATCGCTGATTTCAGAAGTTTCGATAGTAGCAGTTCCTTCTATAATGCTTCCAAGCGGAATTACAATCTGAGTTTTGCCGGCCCATTCTTCCCAGTTCGTGCTCAGACCAACAGACTCCTCGGTAAGATAAGCGAGAACCGCACTTTTGTACTTGCCGCTGAATTTTGAGAGGTCTCCGCGATAAACCGCATTGTAAACCGTGACAAAAACAGCCAGCGTCTCAGAATCCTCACGGGAATAACCGTAAGCCGCCATGAGGTAGCCGGTGATAATGCGGCGCAAGTTGTTGATATGGTCAACTCCGGCATTCGCGTTCAAAAGAAGAATGTCGGCATCAAGTCCGTTTTCATCTTCTCCGCCAACGACATGATATATAGAATATTTTGATAAAGGCTCCACTGTCAGAGGATTCTCGACATCCTGCGCAACCTGACGACCGAGATTCGTTCCGATTCCCATAATCGCACTGGCACTCTCAATCACGGCATGGGGTCCGCCATAATTCTCGAACTGAACCGCATCGCTCTGAGCCGATTCAAGCTCGCCTTTATTGACATCAACGGCAAAACCAGCCGCACAAATTAAAAATCCTGCAAAAATTCCGAAAATTTTTTTCATATCTATATTATAAACCGTTTTTTTGCATTTAGAAAGTTTTTTATAAAAAAATAACGCTCTTTCAAAAACCTGTCAAAAATCAAAAATCTATCTTTGACCTGTATCAAAAACCGTGGTATCATTAAAGATAATTTCAACACTACCGCTCAGGATTTTTCAACGGTTCAAGGAGATTTATTTGATGAAAAAACACATTCTCCTATTTGCAGCTGCTCTTTTTCCGATTTCGCTTTTCGCCCAAAAAATCGAAAAAATGCCGGCAGACAAGACCTTCTTCGAGAACTATGTCACAAAAATATGGACAACCGAGGAAGGGCTTCCGGGAATGACAGTAAATGCCGTCGTGCAGGACAAAAAAGGCTACCTTTATGCCGCCACTTACGACGGTCTTGCACGCTACGACGGCGTTGAGTTCACAATTTTCAGCCGTTCATACAACGAAAAATACGACTTCGCATCAGCTCACGCCCTTTTAATCGACTCCAAAGAAAATATCTGGATCGGGCACAATGACGAAGGAGTTTCATGCTTCAAGACAAACGGTGAAATCATAAAATTCACCAAAGAAAACGGCCTCGTGAACAACAAGGTAAACGCCCTGTGCGAGGACAAAAAAGGTAACATCTGGGTCGGCACCGCAATCGGCCTCTGCTGCATCACCCCGGAAATGCAGGCAATCAGCCCTTCCTTCCTCGCCGAAGCAAAGCATGAAAATCTCATAGTCGGAGAGCTAAGCTGCGACAGCACGGGCAGAGTCTGGGCGATAACTGGCCGCGAGAACAATCTTTTCGTAATCAATCCTGAGCAGACAAAAATCGAACGATTTGACGGCCTAAAAAGCATCAAGAACACGATAATCACGATGGTCTGCGAAGACAAGCACGAAGCACTCTGGTTCTGCACCGGCAAAAATTATGCAATCCGGCTCAAAGACGGAGTAGAAACGATTTTCGATGTGTCGCATGACCATAAAAACAATACCCAGCTCGCAAAAGTCATTCAGGATTCCCAGAACAACTACTGGTTTGCAACGGAAGCAGGAATCACAGTCCTTCACAACGGCAAATTCTCTTATTTCGACAAAAGGAACGGACTGAATGACGACGGAATAACGGACATAATCGAAGACCGCGAAGGCAACATCTGGATTGCGCTCAACAGGGGCGGCCTGCAAAAACTCAGCAAAAGCAAATTCCACACGATAAACATGAACATCACCGTAAACGCAATCTGCTACGATTATCTGCGGGATGTAACATGGCTCGCCACTGATGACGGAGTTTACTGTCAGAAAGGCGATGAATTCATCGAAAATGACCTTACCCGCCTCACAAAAGGCTCGCGAATCCGGCATGTGGCCATGACATACAACAAGGAGCTTCTTGTATCGCTTTTTTCCTACGACATTCCGCAAATCTCTCTTTTTGAGGACGGAAGAATCAAGACATACTCTGTCGCTGACGGAATAGCGGGCTTCAAGTCGCGGGTATCAATCAAAACAGCTTCCGGGGATTATTATGTCGGAACATCAATGGGACTAAGCATAATCCACACAGACGGAAAAATCCGCACGCTAAAAAAGGCAGACGGTTTCATAAATGATTTTATCATGTGGCTTTACGAAGACTCAAAGAATCAGGTTTGGGTCGGCACGAATGGGGGCGGAGTCTACATCCTTAAAGACGAAAAAATTGTCCGCCATTATACAACGGACGACGGACTTGCAGGCAATGTAATCTTCAAAATCTCAAATATAAACGACACCATCTGGATTGGAACAGGAACAGGCCTCTCTAAGTACAACGAGGAAACAGATTCTTTCGCCTCGGTAAATTCAAAGAACGGACTTGGAACGGACAGCGTTTTCCAGCTCATAGTTGACAGGAACGGAACTGCATGGATTACGACGAACAAAGGCGTTCTTTCCGTTCCGATGTCAGAGCTTGAAGATGTAATCGCGGGCAAAAAATCAAAGTTCACTGTCCAGCTCTACGGAAAATCAGAAGGACTTTCCACAAGCGGCGTCACTTCCACATCATTCTCACACAAGGACTTGCAGGGGCGCATCTATTTTGCACTGGTTGACGGATATGCGACTTATGATCCGAAGAGTCTTTTCAAAAACCAGCTGCCGCCGAACATCGAGATTCAGCAGTATGCAATCGACAACGAGATTTATGATTATCACGGGCAAAAAATCATAATTCCGCCTTTCGCAAAACGACTTTCAATCAAATACACAGGCCTGAGTTTCACCGCCCCAGAAAAAGTCAGGTTCAGCCTGAAACTTTCGGGCTTTGACAACACTTATTCGGAATGGGAAAACCTGCGCCTCGCATCATACACGAACCTCAAGCCGGGCAAATATGAATTCCGGGCAATCGCACAGAACAACGACGGAGTTCAGAGCGAGCCGTCGGAGCCGGTTTACATCGAAAAGAAGCCTTACCTCTGGCAGACAGTCTGGTTCTGGGTGCTGCTTTCCATCATCGTGCTTCTGACTACAATTCAGGCACTCTATGTCAAATTTCACGCCATGCAGCTCAAAGCCCAGAAGGAAAAAGAATTCACGAACGCAATCATAGAGGCATTCGCGAACTGCATTGACGGCAAGGACGAATACACCAACGGCCACGCACACCGGGTCGCAAAATACACGAGAATGCTCGCGGAACAGCTCGGTGAGCCAAAAGAGACCATCGAAAAATTCTACAACATCGCCCTGCTCCACGACATCGGAAAAATTGCCGTTCCGGACGAAATTCTCAAAAAACCGGGCAAACTCACGGACGAAGAATTCGCAATCATGAAAAGCCATGCACAAAGAGGCTACGAAATCCTAAAAGATGTGCAGATTCAGGAAGATTTGGCACAGGGAGCAAGGTTCCATCACGAACGGTTTGACGGAAAAGGATATCCGACAGGGCTTTCAGGCGACTCAATTCCTTGGGTAGCCCGAATAATCGCGGTAGCCGACACATTCGACGCCATGAGCTCAACCCGCCCTTACCGAAAAAAGCTTCCGCTTGACTTCATCGTAGGCGAAATCGAGCGGTGCTCAAACAGCCAGTTCGACCCAAAAGTAGTCGAGGCTTTCATGGCTCTAAATAAAGAAGAAAAATTTTCAGATTTGAAGTGAAATTAATCAGAGACTAAAAAGGGCTGCCCAAAATGCTCAGGGCAGCCCTCATTTTTTTATTTAATCAGTTCCTTTGCGCTTGCAAGAAATCCCGCCATGTTCTGAATATCAGACGGAATGATGATTTTTGTTGACTCACCCTTGCTGACAGCCTCAAATGTCTCAAGGCTCTTGAGCTTGATAACAGAATCATCTGCCCCGGCCTCACGAATCATCTTGATACCCTGAGCCGTTGCCTGCTGAACCTCAAGGATTGCCTGAGCCTCACCTTTTGCCTTCTGTACGGCAGCCTCTTTCTGAGCCTCTGCCTCAAGAATCAACGCCTGTTTTTTACCCTCAGCCTCAAGAATCGCGCTCTGCTTGTGACCTTCAGCAATCAGAATCTGCTCTCGCCTTTCTCGCTCGGCACGCATCTGTTTTTCCATCGCTTCCTGAATTGCCTTCGGCGGATCGATGTTCTTGACCTCAACGCGGGTTACCTTGATTCCCCACGGGTCAGTCGCCTCGTCAAGGATGCTCCTCATCTTGGTATTGATTACATCACGGCTTGTCAAAGTCTCGTCAAGCTCCAGCTCACCGATGATGTTTCGGATTGTCGTTGAAGTAAGGTTCTCCAAAGCAAAGTTCGGATTCTCAACGCCGTAAGTATAAAGTTTAGGGTCAGTAATCTGGCAATAAACTACGGTGTCAATCTGAATCGTAACATTATCCTTCGTGATAACCGGCTGCGGAGGGAAATCCATGACACGCTCTTTGAGAGACATTGCGTTTGCAATGCGGTCAATAAAAGGCATCTTAACATGGAAGCCAACCTGCCAGGTCGAGCAATATGCTCCGAGCCGCTCAATGACATACGCACGAGACTGCGGAACAACACGGACATTCGCGACAATCATCACGAACACAACGAAAAGAATCGCAACCAAAACTGGAATCATCATTTTTACAAATCTCCTTATTTATTTTTCTTTGACTAAAAGCGTATTTCCTTCGACACGAACCACGACACAGACCGTGCCTTTCGGAATCTCCTCAATCTCACTCCCCTCGCCCAGTGCCGTCCATACGACTCCGTTTGAGGCCTTGACCTCGCCCTTTTCAAAACGGGTGATTTTTTTTACCACCAGAACTTCCTGACCGTCAAGCGAATTGACATTGGTTGCCACACGACCGAGCCTGAGTTTTTTGACGGCGAAAGGCCGCGTGAAAATCATGAGGACAATCGTGATAAGGAAGAAAATCAAAAGCTGCCAGCGAAGGGGCAGCCCCGTGCGGGAAAAGAAAATCATGACAAGCGCAGAAATCGCAGCCCAGCCAGTGGTAAGCGTAAAAGTGACCGCCTCGAAAATAAGGCAGAGCACCATCACGCCAACCCAGAACCACGGAAGATGAGAAAGTATCAAATCCAAAACTTCATTCATTCCTCCATTATAAATCAATTTTAATTTTTTATAAAGAAATTTTTCTTGGAGCGACTCAACTTCCTCCGGGTGTTCCAGCCTTATCCAACAAATGCCCGCATGGACGCGGGAAAAAGCAGGATGCTCTGCAAGAATTTTGCAAGGCAAAATTCTTGTCACGACAGGATGTCGAAACCCTAGCCCGAAATTATTTAAAAACGGCCGTTTTCGCTTCGGTGATGAAATTACTTGGATTAATTATTTTGAATTCGTTAAATTCAATTTTTGTGCTATATTTATATAAATATATATCTTTTTATATATCTATATCTTTTTTCATAGTTTTTTCACTATTATTTATACTATTCTATTTTATATTTTCATAGTTGATTTAATATGCAAAATGATATATAAATATAAATATATAATTTTGATGAATTTTCAAAATTTCAAAAAGGTGGAAAATTTATGAAATCATTCGTTTTTTTAAATCGCAAGGGCGGAACAGGAAAAACAAGCATTTCCGTAACCTGCGCAATAGAGTTGGCTCGCCGCGGCTTCAAAACCGTTCTGGCCGACTGTGACCCTCAGGGCAATTCCTCATCATGGCTCTCAAAGGATTTTCAGTACGAGCTTTCCGATGTCCTTAACGGAAAAATCAAAGTAGAAGACTGTCTGGTTCAGACACATTTCCAAAATCTTTTCCTGCTGCCGACATTCGCAATCAACGGAGGTTTGCAGAGTTTCGCTTCCAGCACCAGAAATTACTATGCTTTCGAGGACACAGTTTTTCCGGCTCTCAAAGATTTCGATTTCCTCATTTTTGACACCTCACCGGCTTTCGGCGACTTTGAGAAAGGAATCGCAAACTGTGCCGATGTAATCGTTCCTGTCCTCAAGCTCGACCAGTTCTCAGCCGACGGATTCCAGACTCTCATCGAAAACCTTATCACCACGACAAAAGAAATCCGCTGCAAGGATCTTCTCGAAAAAATCTCTTTCGTCATCCTCAACCAGCAGGACAAACGAATGAAGTTCCAGTCTCTCTTCGCAGAGAATTTCATGAAGAATTTCGACGACACTCAGTTCCTCACGATTCCGACCGACACTTCTTTCGTAAAGGCACAAATCCTCAAGAACTGCATTCAGGACAAGGCTATCACAGCCCGAAAAGAAACAACTGACGCAATCGACTCAATTATCAAGGAGATGACAAAATAATGAAACCACCAACAAATTTCACTGCAAGCGCAACAAAAAAAGTAAATCCCCTTGAGGCTGCAATCGCAAACAATTTTGCAGGCGCACACTCAGCAGAATCAGGGCAGGGAAGGGCAGTCTCTCAAATAACAGAAGCAAAGTCACAAATTCTCAACGCTGATTCTTCAAGCACAAATCAAGCCCAGGCAGTCACTTCTCAGCCCGTGGCAGCTGCTCAGGTCTCAGTTCAGAGAGAATCTGCTTCAGAAACCGCAGCAAACATTTCCTCAACAGAACCAGCAAAAGCACCTTCACGCCGCGAGGTAAAAGAAAAATTCCTCGTATCAATGTCAAAAGGGGAGAGGAGCATCTTCAAGTCATTCTGCGCACTCAAAGGCGTCTCTATGAACCATTTCGTCATGTGCGCGATGGACTACTTCAAGGAAGATTTGGAGAACGGCAAAGTCTCAATCAGCTCTCACTCTTACAAGCGAAAGGAAGGCTAAGATGTCGGAAGAAGAAAACAAATACCTGCAGGAACTTTTTCCGATTGAGGAAACCACAACCGAAATCATAAAAAAGTACCGCAGCTATATCGCAAGTCCTTTCATCGCGGCGGCATTACCGCTAAAAGATGTAAAAAAGAATGTATTCGAGCGAAAGTACAACAACATCAATTTCAAGCTCACGAGCGACATCAAAGTTCCTTACGGAAAGAACGGCCGTCTCCTTCTCACGATTATGACCACCCACGCAGTCCTCGACAAAGAGGCAAGCCCGGAAAAGCCTGTAATCCTTCAGTATTCGTCATTGCAGCAGCTTCTGGACGAACTTCAGCTCCCGAAACAGCGAGGCAAGGAAGTCAAGGAGCAGCTTGAGTGTTTCTCTGGAGCATCATTCGTATTCCGTGAGAAAAGAGTCCAGAAAACCCAGAAATATCTTTTCAAAGAATTTTTCAGCGAGGACGAGAAACTTGACGGCGAAGTCACGGCTACATGGCATACAAGCGGAGTAGTGCCTTTCTTCGAGTCAATGAGCTATGTTGACATCGACGAGAACGGAAAGGAAAAAAAGAGTATCGGTCTCACAATCGTTCTATCTGACAAATTCACCAAGCTTTCAAAGGAGCACTCAGTTCCGATTGATTACACGGTCTACAAGGAGATTTCAAGCGTCGTCGGAAAGGATTTGTATGCATGGTTCGTTTACAGGAACAACAGCATCACCGAGCCGATTTTCATCTCGCGTGAGTCACTTATAAACCAGTTCTTGCCAATCAAGGAAAAGAGCTATGAGTCCGAGGAAAGGGTAAACTGGAACACATTGAAGGAGCAGATAAACCTTATCAAAAAGAAGTATTATCCTGAACTCAATGTATCGATTGCGAATGATAATTCTGGAATCACATTGGCAAAAAGCAAGCCTGTGATTCTTCCGAATGATAAGCACTATGTTCTTGTTACGGCGAATTTGTAGTCACAGAAAAACAACGGTTATAAACATATTAACGGATTTTACTATTTGTTTTAAATTTTAAAATCTATTTGAATTCTATTTGTTTATATAGAAGAAGTTGTGAATTTGTGACGAATTCGTTGAGATGGTGTGACCGCGGAATTCGGAAAGGTTTGATAAGTCTTTGTAAAATAAGGATTTAAGTGCCTTTCCTTTCCGTTGAGAAACTGTGACTTTTATAGAGCTTTTCCACATTATTTTGTTTGAAAGCGTTGGAAAAGCGTTACTTTTTGCAGATTTCTTCTATTAAATTGTTGTATTTCGTTGAGAAAATGTTACTTTTTTAGGCTTTTTGTTTCTTCCCGAAGAATTATTTTGATGGAAAATCGTTGAAAATTTGTTACTGAGTTGTTTTTGATTCTGATCCTTGTAAAAGCCGCGTTGAAAATTTGTGACTTTCCTTGGTGCCTTTTCTGATTTCTTTTGCATAGAAACAAAGTTTCCGATATTTTGGCCTTTCCTGCCTTTTTTTCCTGGATTCCGTTGAAAATCTGTTACCAAAAAAGCCTTTTCGTTGGGAATTTGTTACTACCGTTCGGTAAATTCCTTGAAATTCAGACTGCGTTGAAAATTTGTTACCTTATTAAAATCTTTTATTACAATGAAATAGGGTAGGGGAAAGGAATGATGAGAAGGTCTTTCTGAGATACTGACTAACGAGCGTTATTGTGGTTTTCCGTTGAGTTTTTGTTACCATACTGTATGAATTTGTAGACGCTTTTGGAAGGTTCATGGCTCGGATGACTGCGTTGAAAATTTGTTACTAAAAAAAAATCAAAGTGAATTCTTAATTAAATATGAAAAAAAAATTCTCTTTTCGTTGTTTTTGTGTTATAATTTTTTAAAGGAGTTTTATATGCAAATTACGGAAGAACGAACTGACCATACTGTAACGCTTATTGTTTCGGGCAGGATAGATGTGAATTCTTCGGCTACATTGGAGGCTGAGGTAATGAAATGGGTTCCGTCTCCTGTTGTCTGGAGGCTTGTGCTCGACTTTGCTGGAGTTGAGTATATTTCAAGTGCGGGGGTGCGGGTTTTGCTTGCAGCCCAAAAAAAGAAGAAGGAAGATCATGAGCTGATTATCAGAAATCCGAGCCAGTTCTGCAGGCAGGTTTTTGAGGTAACTGGCGCTGACATTTTCTTGAACATCGCATAGAAATCAATTTTAATCTTTTACTTTTCATGGGGGAAAAAATGGAAATTCAGAAAATTATCGAAGGCGATAAAGCTACGCTTGTTTTGGACACGCGCCTGGACACAATTACTGCTCCAGATTTGGAAAAGGTAATCCAGACTGTTACTGATGCCAATTCACTTGTAATCGACTGCTCTAAGCTTGAGTATATTTCTTCAGCAGGTTTGCGTGTGCTTCTTTCTGCTCACAAGGCTTTTGCTTCGAAGGGTGGCATGACTGTTACAAATGTCTGCGACATGGTTCTCGATATTTTTGAGGTAACAGGATTCAAGGAAATCCTTAACATAGACTAGGCGGCAATATATGAAATCAGATATATGTAAGCTTCCTTGTGGAGAGAAGGACACAGATTTCCTCAAAAACATTCTCTATCAGACTCAGAAAACAGGTCTTTTTGCCTCTCTTGATAAAAAAGAAAACGGCCGGCTCCGCCTGCTTGCCGAAGAACTGGTCGGAATGCTGCCTGAGCTTTTGGAATTTTCTGACGGTGAATTTTGGATTGATTGCAACGGAAAATCTTTTGAGCTGCACACCGTCCTGAATCCTAATGCCTCTCTTACTGATGAAATTCGGGAGAAGCTGCTTCAGGTCTCGTCATCAGGAAAAAATGCTGCGGCCGTCGGAATAATGGCAAAAATCAAGCTGGCTGTAGAATTCATGCTGATTGACTATGAAAAGAATATCAATCAGCTTCCGTTGGACTATGAATTTTATCATGACGGAATGGGAACTGTGCCATATTTTTCAAGTGCCTCATGGTCGCTTGGTGCTTATCGGGCAAAAACGAGCGGCGAGGAGGGTGAAAAGTGGGACGAGCTGGAAAAATCCATAATCGCGAACATTGCCGATGATGTGCTCGTGGGCATTCAGGGCAAGAAGGTCGAGATTATCGTAAAGAAAGCGTTTTAAACTATGAATATCTACAACACGGTCGCAGAACTTTGCTCTCTGGTAATCAATTCCTGCACGGAAGAATTTTTTGTGCATTACAGCTGCATTTCAAATGCCGAGAAATTCCGCATAAACGAGCTTGTTTATGAGAAAATTCCGGTTCTTTTTGAGACGGACACAAAACGGCTTAGGATTTTTGAAGTCCATCAGCTTGTGGAAGAAGATTTAACGGAGGAGCTTTTTGAGAGTCTTAAGGAACTTTCGGACAGATTTTTCAAGAATAAATACTATTTTGCGATCGTGGGGTTGATTCAGATTCTGGACGAGGCTGTTGAGACTTTATTAAAGAAGAAAATAGCCGAGTTCCAGGATGATGATTTTTCCGTCGTACTGAACACAAACCGAGAGTCCACTGGAATAGGACTTCTGCCGCGCACTTCCTGCGTGTGGGAGCGAAAGCACAGGCTCAGCCACAGCTATAACCGCATGGACAATTTTTTGTTCAACATGCTCCTCATGGAAAATACGATTTTGGGCGAGCTGATTGACAAGCATTTCTTCCTTAAAAATGATTTGTTCCCAAAATTCGCAGAAACGGGCACCTTAAAAATTGCCGCCACGCCACTCAGATTGGAAAGGCGTTTTGATGTCGTTCCTTATTCCGAGGACAAAGTTCAGTTCTTTAAAATCGCTTACGATGAATCCGACTACGAGGCCGAAAACAGCCTTATCTGGGAAAAGATTGTCACGGCGGCAAAGAACGAGAGCGACATCATTGTGTTCCCGGAGATGCTCGGAAACCCTGAGATGACAAATTTTATCACCGAAAAGCTCAAGGCTCTTTCTGACGAGGAACGGGAATATATTCCTTCGCTCATAATTTTGCCGTCATTCTGGGAAAAGAAGGGCAACACGGTCACGATTCTTGATAAATTCGGGAAAATCGTATGCCGCCAGAGCAAGCAGAATCCTTTCCGTGCGGATTTGAACGGAACAGGCTATCTTGAGGGAATCCTTTCGAGCCTTGTGGTGAATATCTTCCATTATGAGGGAATCGGCCGTATCGCCATTCTTATATGTAAGGACTTCCTCACCACAAAATACATGGAACAGCTCATGCGGTGCTTCAAGCTCACGCTTATCATTGTTCCTTCATTCTCGACAGGTTCTTATGATTTTAGGCAGTCGTCGGATTTGTGCGCCCATGATGATTGCAATGTTGTCTGGATTAACACCTGTGCGGCTCTCGAAAAGGGCAAGGAGCTTAATTTCGAGAACATCGGTTATGTCCGGAAGAGAATCAGCCGTACCGATGACGAGGCGCAGATGCTTTGCAAGATGCCGATTTGTGAGGGGGCTTTTAAAGGTCAGTGCGCTCACAACTGCATTTACTATGAGACAATAAGCGGTGTGTAGCCTATGAAATTCAAATCAATCAATAAAATCCATCAGGGAAAATTCATTACCCGATACAATATTGACTATGAGACTGTGAGCGGCAAAAACAAGACTTACGAGATGATTAGCCGCAACCCGAAAATCACGAATGAAGATGAATTGAAAGGCGGGCGAGTTGATGCTGTCGTCATGATTCTTCATGATGAGAAAAGGGAGCAGATTCTTCTTTCGCGTGAATTCCGAATGGCGACTGGTGAGTGGGTCTACAATTTTCCGGCGGGGCTTATCGACAGCGGAGAGGATGCGGCTTCGGCTGCGGAGCGAGAGCTTCGAGAGGAAACAGGCCTGAAACTCACCCATATAGATGAAATCTGGTTTGAGTGTTATTCGGCGGTCGGCTTCTCTAACGAAAAAAATATCGTGATTGAAGGAACTGCGAGCGGCGAAATCAAGCCGAGTGATTCCGAGATGGAGGAAATCGAAGCCTATTGGTACACAAAGGCTGAAATCCGGGCTTTGCTGAAAGTCGCTCGTTTTGCTGCCAGAACTCAGGCATATTGCGTACTTTGGAGCAGGGAGCAAAAATAATGAAACGCGCAATCTTCAGAAAATCTGCATTGGATAGAATCGCTTCTCTTGATCAGCTTGAACAGACTATGACTGTCGTAAAGCCGTCTAGTGTGCTTGCATTGATCTCGGTGGCCATTATTCTCGGTGTGGCAATCTTGTGGGGAGTTTTCGGTTCGGTGCCTGATACAGTGAGCGGAACAGGCGTTTTGGTGAACAGCGACCATATTACGAGCGTAAAATATGCGAATCAGGGCGCGGTAAAAAATATTTTTGTCAATCACGGCGATACGGTTCATAACGGTCAGATTATTGCCCGAATTGAGCGGCAGGATATTCTCGACCAAATCAAGGTGAATGAAAAAAACTCGAAGGTTATCTCAAGATGCAGAGTGTGATTCGTTCTGCAAGCAAGGGCGGGAACGCAAAGCAGGGGATGATGAAGAGCCTTTTTGATCAGGGACTCATCACCGAGCAGGAATATTTAAATTCCCGCAGACGGAGATGAACATTGAGCAGCAGATTCTTGTGCTGAATGAGAATTATCAGACGGCGACTCAGGTTGTGGCTACTGCGAGCGGGCGTATTATGGAAATTCCTGTGCGCCGCGGTGATTATGTTCAGCCGGGCAGCACGATTGCGGTTATTGAGTCTGGTTCTGACGAGGCAACAATCGGTGCGCTTGTTTATTTTTCGGCTATCGAGGGCAAGAAAATCCAGCCTGGCATGAAAATCGGGCTTGCACCGACGACGGTAAAACAGGAAGAGTACGGATACATTCAGGGATTGATTACCGATGTTTCCGAATTTCCTGTCAGTGACAATTATCTTGTGTCAATTTTGCAGAATGTGAGCCTGGCGAACACTTTCCACCAGATTCAGAATCCAATCGAAGTGAAGGTAAGCATTATTCCGGATCCAACGACTTTTTCTGGCTATAAATGGTCTTCATCAAAAGGCCCGGCTCAAAAAATCGGTTCCGGCTACATCTGCTCGGCGAAAGTCACCACGGATTCCAAACGGCCGATTTCGCTTATAATTCCAACTTTGAAGAAAAAATTGCTTGGCATCGGGGAGACTTTTACGGTCGAAAAACAACAATGAATGGACAGAGACTTCTATTTAAATATAATTGACAAGCTGGTAAATCTTTGTAAAATTTAAGGAGAGAGAAATTGTGCGGAAAAGTGATATATGAATCTTAGTCAGGTGAAAATCGGGGATAGTGTTTGTGTAAAAAAGCTGGGCGGAAACGGAGCGTTGCGCCAGCACTTTTTGGATATGGGAATTATTCCGGGGGCGGAAATTACTCTTGTAAAATATGCGCCGCTTGGGGACCCGATGGAATTTCAGCTGCACGGATATGAACTTACGCTCAGGGTAGCTGATGCTGAGAAGATTGAAGTGACCGCGTTAGGGATTGTAGGGCCGGACGCCGAAGGCGGCCGTTCCGAAGAGAGCGGAGCGAACGAAGGAATGGAGCGCGAAGACGCGGAAGCCCGAAAAGCCCGACCTGCCGACAGGCAGGGAACGCCCGAATTAATCGATGACATTACAATTGGCTCGCATCCTGGACTTGGTGAGGGCGGAAAATTTCACAATAAAAAGGAAGAAAATCCTCTGCCGGACGGAACTGTGCTTTCTTTTGCCCTGGTGGGAAATCAGAACTGCGGAAAAACGACGCTTTTTAACAAGCTGACCGGCTCGAATCAGCACGTGGGAAACTTTCCTGGCGTTACTGTAGACAGAAAATCGGGCGAGATTAAGGGGCACCCGGACACTCTTATAACTGACCTTCCGGGCATTTATTCGATGTCGCCTTACACGAGCGAGGAACTGATTTCGCGCGATTTTGTTCTGCAGGAAAAGCCTCACGCCATCATTAATATTGTGGATGCTACTAACATTGAGCGAAATCTTTATCTGACCATGCAGCTTCTGGAGCTGAATATTCCTCTGGTAATTGCCCTGAATATGATGGACGAGTTGACTGCAAACGGCGGTTCCATTGACGTAAACAAGATGGAGCACGTGCTTGGTGTGCCTGTTGTTCCGATTTCTGCAAAAAAGGGGCAGGGTATTGAAGAGTTGATTTCTCATGCTGTGCACGTGGCAAAGTTTCAGGAAAAGCCTCTTCGTCAGGATTTTTGCGGTAAGGAAGATAATGGCGGTGCGGTTCACAGAGCCCTGCACGGAACCATTCATTTGATTGAAGACCATGCGGAAAAGGCCGGGGTTCCTGTTCGTTTTGCAGCGACTAAGCTTCTGGAAGATGATAAGCGGATTCTTCACAAGCTTGATCTTGATGTAAACGAAAAAGAGATGCTTGAACATATCATTATGCAGATGGAAAAGGAGCGCGGGCTTGACCGAAGTGCTTCTATTGCGGATATGCGTTTTAGTTTTATTTACCGTCTTTGCGATTTGTGTGTAAAAAAGCCTCATGAAAGCCGTGAGCGGGCAAGAAGTGAGAAAATTGACCGAGTTTTGACCGGTCGCTGGAGTGCAATTCCATGTTTTTTTGCAATTATGGCGGGAGTTTTCTATCTGACTTTTAATGTGATTGGCGCATGGCTGCAGGGCTTGCTGGAGGCAGGGATTGACGGGCTTACGGTGGTCTGTGATTCTGGCCTTTCTGCAATCGGTGTGAATGAAGTGCTTCACGGGCTTATTATTGACGGTATTTTTGCAGGCGTTGGAAGCGTGCTTTCCTTCCTTCCGATTATCGTTACGCTCTTTTTCTTCCTTTCTATGCTGGAGGATTCTGGCTATATTGCCCGTGTTGCTTTCTTTATGGATAAGCTTTTGCGAAAAATCGGTCTTTCGGGACGCAGCATTGTGCCTCTTTTAATCGGTTTTGGCTGTTCGGTTCCTGCGGTTATGTCTACAAGAACGCTTCCTAGTGAGCGCGACAGAAAAATGACAATTCTACTCACTCCTTTTATGAGCTGTACTGCAAAGCTTCCGATTTATGCATTCTTTGTAAATGCCTTCTTCCCTTCTCGCGGCGGTTTAATTATGACCGGGCTTTACTTTCTGGGAATTTTTGTTGGAATCCTTGTTGCCCTGATATATAAAAGAACGATTTTTAAGGGCGAGGCTGTGCCTTTTGTAATGGAGCTGCCGAATTACAGAATGCCGGGGCTTCGTAACACCGTTCAGCTTTTGTGGGAAAAGGCAAAGGACTTTTTGCAGCGCGCCTTTACCGTAATTTTTATCGCGACAATTGTTGTATGGTTCCTGCAGAGCTTTAACTGGAAAATGCAGCTTGTTGATGATGCCGAACTTAGTATTCTTGCTTCGATTGCGCGTTTAATTTCGCCGTTGATGAAGCCTATTGGACTTGGCGACTGGCAGATTTCTGTTGCCCTTGTAAGCGGCTTTATTGCAAAAGAAAGCGTTGTTTCTACCCTGGAGATTTTGTTTGCGGACGGAGTTCAGACAATTCTTTCTTCTGCGAGCGCGGCGAGCCTGCTTGTCTTCAGCCTTTTGTACACTCCTTGCGTTGCGGCAATTGCTTCTATAAAACGCGAGCTTGGCGCAAAATGGGCAGCCGGCCTTGTCATCTGGCAGTGTGCTTTGGCCTGGATTTGCGCATTTATTTGCGGTTTAGCTTGTAGCCTGTAGCTGAGAAGTCGTACTACATTTTATCGGCTTTTTTCTGGTGCTCCGCCATGATTGGATTCCAGTAGTCGTGGTATGATTTTATATAATCTTCGTTCAGGGAATTGTAAACTCCGAATCTGATGAACGAATCTTTCAGCCATGAAGCTTTTTCGCGGTATATTGAATCAAAAATGCTTTCGGAAGAATAGAAGACGAACATAAATCCTCTGATACTTGTATTAAACTGAGAACCGGTTTTATCAAAGTCTTTGAAATTTTCTTCATTACCCAATACTCCACAGCGGCAATCAGAAATATATCGCTGGCCGTTTATTGAAATAGAAAACTCTTCGATATTTTCAATCTTGAAAGTCTCTGTGTTATATGCTGGCGTATTATCATCGTCTCCCGCCATTACAAATGAAGACCTTGCGGTTACAGACTTGTTTTTAAAATCTGGCTTCCATGTTCCGAATCCACCGGCTCCCATTTCTTCAATATGCCTTTTAAAATCACCGCTTTCCTCAAAACAAAGAATTTCCCGATGTGAAGAATCACTGTCCTCAATCCAATTACATTTTGACAAAAAACATCGGAAATCACTTCCTGTCCATTGTTTTGGCAAAAATGCAGGCTTTTTGTTTGAAAGATAGCCGCCGAACACCCAGCCGAACTCATGGTTATAGCCGTGCCATTCGTAGCGAGGGATTAGAATTTCTACCCACGGAGCTGTGATTCCGTCAATCGTTTCTTCATTTCCGATGGCCACAACTTTGACGGAAAGCCTGTGCGGAAGTCCGCAAAGCCTGTTTGACTTGAGCGATGGAAAATCCCGAACGCGCAAGCCTTCCTTAGAATCGACATACAGCGTATCGATTACCTTGCCGTTTTCGTAAAATCGGGATTTGTCTGCAAACAGTCTTACGGTTAAGAATAATATAGTTAAGAATATTATTTTCTTTTTCACTTTTTTCTCCAAATTTACATGTTTTCAAAGTATGAAAAAAATCCGGGTATACATATTATTAAAAATACAATAAATAAAATTAAGAATTTTTTATATGCTTCTTTCTGCTTAATTTTTAGAATAAGTACAATTATACTGGCAAAAACACATATTGCAAATAATATTTCTGGAATGAAACATTCGTGTATTGTATAAACAATGAAATATGGAACCAGAAGTATTATAAGAAAAAGCCCTTCAACATCATCGATTCCTCCTATAAAATCGCTGAACACGGTTGAGAAAAAAAACGGATACATCAGGAAAATTTCACAGATCAATAAAAATGAGACAATTTTGCTGAAAACATTTGTTTTGCAATCATTTTTCATAAATTTTTTCTGCTAAGCTTTTTATGTGTTTTTTTAAGATGGGCAATGTTAATCATTCCATCTGACATTCCAATATTTATCGTATGATATTTTCTCTGTGTCCTGATTAAAATAGAATGCATGTAAAAGCCCGTCACCACCACATTCTTCGTCAACATTTATTCTTAAGACACTAGGGTCTTCCTTAAAATGAAACATAACATAATTCATTTCTTCACAATACTTTTCGATTTTTGCAACAAGCCGCTGTGTTTTTATTTCATATATATTTATATAGCGAGTGCTGTCTGGCTCCCACTTATCTTTATTTGAATAAGTGTAAATCAGATATTTTTTATTTGGCGTAACAGTTGCATATTGAGCAAGGTTATTTACTTTCACAGTAGGAATAATAGTGCCTTCTTCTACATTGAATACATACAAAATTTTGTTTGTTTTGTTTACGAAGCAAACATAAGGATACCACTCATAAGCATACCCAGTTTCAGTGGCTAAATAACAATTCTCAAAGCTGCAATATATTTCATTTGAATCGTAATTATATAAATAAAATGATTTTCCATTATCTGTTTCCTCGGAACTAATAATTGGACCGCCCATAAATATTCTGGGGGAAATTATTTTTGGTGATGAAACATACCCGCCGAAGCACCAGCCTTCAATTTTATCATTTTTGACCTTTATCCAGTTTGATTTTATGTTGTCGATTTCGTCTTGTTTACCAATTTCAGTAATTTTTACTTTTTCTCCTGAAACCAAAAGCCCGATTTTTGAGGATTTTAAATCTGGGGAATCTCTTAACCGAAGACTACATTCTGCATAAACTGTCGAATCTTTGGTGAGTTTTGTATCAGTATTATGAATTTCTCCAGCTTGCAAAACAAAATGAGTTTCTTGAGCGAAAAGCAAAAAATTAAAAAACATCAAAAGAATTGTTAAAATATTTTTTTTCATACTTTTATTCCTTAAATGCAACTGCATCAATCTGGAACTTTATTCCTTCTCTTATAAATTTTGTTTCATAGGCTTCCCTTCATTTTTCATACAATAACTTGTATATACAAAGTTACCGGCTTCAATAACAGTTGAGTCAGCCCAGAAATCATCAGTTTCAATTCTGTTTATTTTACTCATAGAAAACTCCCGTTTTTTATTTCATCAGATTAATTGATAAGCAATAAAATGTTCATAATTCTGCAACGATAAAATATCTGAAAAGTTTTTTATTTTAGATAAAAACAAATCTTTAATATCCTGCCATGCTGAACCAAAATTCTTTTCTCCAAATTCTTCTGCAACTGGCCAAAACTCATCCTGTTTTATTTTATTATGCTCTCTTGCAGCCCTGAGTCTTGCAAAATATGAGCAGGCGATCAAATAATTAAATCCATTCTTTAAGGCAAGGGGCGCATTTGGAGGAAAAATAGAAGAATCGACAGATCCATCCATCATGTTTTTTAAATCAACATCCGGATATGAATCCATATAGCTAAAAAACGCTTTGTATTCTGAAATATATGTAAGAGTTGTCTTTATTAATAAACTTCGTGCAAAAGGTTCTTCTGACAGCACTTCATTTTTAAATGCCAGATAATAATAGATATAAACAATTGAATATGTCAGTCCTATAATAAGAATTGGCTCATCTTCATTTATAAAATCCTGCCTTGCAACAATAAAAGGCGTTACATCTTTATTTGAGGAAACGGTCGGAGATGCAAAATTATTAAACACAGGATTGTACAGCATAGCTTGTCCGTTACAACGATTTCGAATCTGAGTTAATTCACTTATAGATCCATCATGTGTTACAAATTCAATTTTCAATAAATCCGAAACCCTGTCATAATTATTAATTTTAAATGCTATATCGATTGCTTTTTTTATGTTTTGGTTGCCATTAATATACAGATTTTCTAAAGTTGTGACTGTCATTTTTTTATCCTTTTTTACCTATAAAACAAGCCGTTGCAACGAACTGAACGGAAATGTTCATTTCATTGCCTCTGCTTTGAAGATGTCGTTATTTGCCATACTCATTTAAGATATCCGCCAAAACACCAGTAGGATTTTTTTCCGTCAAAAGCTTTTCCGTCTTTATCCGTTACAGCGGGGGCAAATTCAACCTGAACCCATCTGCTGTAAATATTGTCGATGATTTCGTAGCGACCGCATTTTACGACCTTAGCCTTAGTTCCTTCTACAGCCGTGGTCAATTTTTCATCAGAAAGATTTGGTCCTGAGCGCATCTTAAGATTGTCTTCAAGAACATAGCTCTTTCCTTCCTCAAGTTCTGTTCTATCGATAAGTTCAGGCAAAGTGCGTGATAATGCGAGATATGGATCTTTCATTGGATTACCTGTATATAATGATTCTATCTGCTGTTCAGTAGTGTGAGAAAGTCCAAGTCTTCTTGCTTCTGCAAAAAAGGAATCTTCAAAATCCAGGATATGATAAGGTCCATCCCATTCATCAAATTTTCCAAAATCCTTTCTGACTTTTACTTTCACCGTATCGGGAACAAAGAACCATGCGCTTCGTTTCCATTGGGATTCCTCAAAAATAGCGCCATAATACCATGTGCCTTTTTCGCCCTTTATATTTTTTGAATTTGGAATCTCTGCACGGACAGGAATCATTGCGCCAGGAAGGATTCTTGAACAATTGACATCGATATAACTTTCTCCTTCCTTTTTGTTGTAGATGATGGTTCGGGGAAAAAGCTCACCATTTTCATCAGGAAATCTGTATGTATTACACAAGGCATTGACTGCAAGAATTTTATCCGCCTTTACCGCCTCAATTTTTCCTATGAGGATTTTGTCTCCGACTTTTATTTCTCCGCCTTTATACACACCAGCAAGTTTATATCGGCAATCCTCAAAGCCAATGTCAGGCTCAATTCCTTCAATCTCCAATTCTCTGGCACCTTCCCAGCCCACAGCATTTTTGTCATCGCCGAAAAACCATTCCGCCCCTTCAGAGCACCACTTGTAGTAAATAAGAACTTTTTTTCCTTTTATTTCAGCTTCTCCACCAAGAGTGTAGCCTCCAACTTCAGTGGAGCTTTCTTTTTCCCACAGAAGTTTCCCATTTTCTTCACTGAAAGAATATGTATCAAAATCATATATGCCAGATGCTGTGAAAGTGTTTTTCAGGAGAACCTTCCTGATTTTCTGTTCAAGGCTCTGGCTCCATGCAGAACAAAGCGATATAGACAGAATGATAAAACTTAATAATTTCTTCATATAAATTCTCTCAAATAAATTAATTTTCTTGCGCCCCAGTGCGGGCGTGTGTGTAACAATGAGTTAAACCGCACGCGGGGGTGAGTCTGGGGCGGCTAGAAAGACATCCAAATGCATTATTTTACCAGTCGTCGCTCATATCTTCAAGCGGAAGGTGAATCGCAATCTGCACTTTCTCAGAGCTTTCGGTTTCATTAACGCTGTTGCCTCTTTCTGTTACGGATGCCTTTGAGCCTGTGACTGACTTTGATTCGGTGTCTGGCGTGAGCAGGCGTTCGATTTCGTCATACAGAGAAAGTTCTGTTTCTTTGAGTTTTTCTTTGCGGCATGAGTGGTGAAAGTAGTCCAGGGCGGTCAATCCTTCTTCGTCGCGTAAAGTTTTGTCCGCTCCGTATGAGACAAAAAGCCGGATCCACTTTTCTCTGTTTGACAGCTCATCATCTGACCACGGAATTTTTGCCAAAAACATCAGTGCAGTTTTGCCGTCAGCGTTTTGAATGTTCACATCTGCACCAGCGTCCAAGAGCATTTTTGCCAAAGGCATTTTTTTCATCGGCGCAGAATAATCAGCAAGAAGAATGAGCGCGGAGTCTTTTCTGTGGTCAGGTGTCAGAGCGTTCACATCAAGCCCTTTTTCCAGAAGAATCTTGAACAAGCGGCAGAGGTCAGCGATTTTCTTTTTCTCAAGACTCAGCCTTTTTTTCTTATGTTCCGCAGTTTCATCTAAATCAGGGCTTGGAAAAATCCTTTCTTGCATGATATACAAAAAAGGCGTGTAGTCCCTTTTGCAAAATCCAAAGTCGTAGCGTCCGCAGGGAATTGCGCCAAGTTCAAGGAGAAGACAGGCTTCCGCATAGCAGCCCTCCATCATCGCGAATTCGGCAATGCCGTTTCCATTTCCGTCTTCCGTTAAAAAAGCGTAGCCGTGGGAGCAGAGAAGCCTGATTGCGTCCTGCCGTTTTGACACGACAGCGTTTTTCATCGCATCGTTTTCAAACTCTATTTTTTTGTTCGGGTCTGCCCCAGCGTTGAGCAGAAGAGCCGTTATTCTGTCTGCCTTTAATTCTTTATCATACGCCTTGCAGGATTCGCTCAAGGGAGTGCGTCTTACATCTTCAGAAAAAGCGTTTGGGTCAGCTCCTTTTTTGAGCAGTTTTTCGACTTTTTTATAATCCTGAATTTTAACTGCACGGATAAGAGGCGTATCCTCCTTCCATTCCTGATGAGCCAAATCTACATAATTTCCACCCTCTCCCATGAATATGGGCGCACCGACTATGCCGATGACAAGGGGAGAAAAGAAGACAGCCGCAGCGACAGCCGCCACTTTAAGAGCAATCGCACTTTTTGTCGCCGTTGCCGCAATGAGCGAAACTATAGCCGTTCCACCCGCCGCAAGAATCAGAGGCCACGCCACGGCACAAACGGCAAAAGTAAGTACTATCCAGCCCGGAATATCAAACTGTATACCACCCATGGATAAAAATACTCCTATCTTATGCAAGCAAAAAAAAATTTTTGAATTTTTCTAAAAAAAGCGCCCCAGTGCGGGCGTCCACATAACATTGTTTTAAACCGCAGGCAGCTTGACCGCTTGTCGGATTTGAAAACAGTGTTATGTGATTTTTACTTCACCTCTTCTTTTCTTTCCCCAACAGTTTTATATATCTGTAAATTTTCTCTTTTTCCAATACCCCAGATTTCTACAATTTCTATTTTTTCTGGTGTCAAAAGGCGATATACAATTCTTATGCTAGTCCCACAGGCGTACAATTTATAAAATCCTGTTAAATCTACGTTGTCTTTATTTCCTAAAGGAAGTCCACACAATGGGTTCTGTGAAAGTTTATCAATTTTTTTATTTACATCTTTTTTCACGCTTCCATCAAGTTTTTTATAGTCTTCAACAGCCTCAGGAATAAATTTTATTTCATACTTTTTGTCTTCCATAACTATTCTTCCCGAATTGAATCCCAACTTACTGATTTAGAAGCATCATAATTTTTCATTCTGTTTTTTACTGTTTCTGATATTTCCATCCTTTCAAAAATATTTTCAAGAGTGGAAAGATATTCGTATTTTTCAAAAGGAATCATTACCGCTTCCATTGCATTATTTTTTAGAATAAAAACAGTTTCTTTATTTTCTGAAATGTTTCGTACAGTCTGAGTTAATGATTTCTGAAGCTTTGTAATTGGCATCATCTGACTTGTTTCTACTAACATATTATCACCTCGCGTATATATTATAATATATAGTTTTATATATAGTCAAATATATAATTTAAAGTAAGAAAAAAGCACAGCTTGATTCGAAGTTTTCATCATCGGCTAATTAAAATAAGCTAATATGCAGATTGCAAAAAAGATATTAATCAGGAACAAGAACACACTTAGGATACAAGTGCTTCCATTTATAATATAAAATTTTTTAACACCATAGAAATGCATGAACACTTTCAACAAAAAACAAACCAGTGAAGACACAAATGTGTAGATGCATATGCCCCCAAACACAAGGCATACTAAAGCAAACCAACTTTCCACATAGCGGCTACCAGAACAACGATCCAAAATAAAAAGAAATACATCAAAGGTAAGAATTGAAAATAGAATGTAAAGATTAATCTTTAAGAATCGCATAACAGCCCCTTAATAATAACTGACATCATTTTTCATACTTTTTTTACCTTTCGTTGCCACTGGCAATCCACATAACATACAATATGGTGAGCCTCGCGATGTTAAAAACCGCGGATTTACGGCAAACTTAGATAAAAGACAAGCGGCCGAGTTACCGCAAACAAAGGAGACCCACCAATGGAAAGTATAATTTATGTCGGAATCGATGTCCAC
>NZ_JAFRNB010000134.1 GCF_017430385.1 Treponema sp. | reverse complement strand
TCGATTGCTCCGTAAACTGGAGAGCCGTAACTGAAAATCATACGCTCAAACGCACCGATAAGCTTGCCATGCTTGAGACGAACAGGAACCTGCTCCGTGCCATTGATTACAGAAGGAACTTCAAACGGATTATAAACACGGATTGCAATTCGGCCTTCCGTGAGTTTGTCCATGTCCTTCATCATTGAATGGCATGAATCAGAAGGAATCCAGCCAGTAATTCGGTAGACGAGGCTTGTAGACTCCAAATTGTTCTGAACATCAACAATCTGAGCCGCTATCGCAAATGAAGCGAGCAAAGCCCGAAGCGACTCGGCATGAGTCTGGGCCAAATTACGTTTTTCTTCTTCTATATACTCAACTGCTTTTTGAGACTCAGCAAGTTTTGTCTCAAGGCCGGCAAGAACTTCATCAGGAACGCCCTTGAAATCAGAAGGAATCTCGAAAGTAACGAATCCGAACTTCTTAAGCTCAGTGTCGAGCGAGAATCGCGCCTTTTTGGAACTTGCGGCCATAATCTTTGACTTGTCATCACCGAGCGGAACGATAATCGCACGGTTGCCTACAGCCGCATCAAGCTCATCGAATTTTGAAGGATCGATTTTACCAATTTTGATAGAGAGGAAAGAAAGGTGGTCAAGCTCCGAGAATGGAACTTTAAGGTTTTTGAAAGACTCAGCCTCTTCTTTTGACTCTTTTACGCGCTTAAGCTCGTCTGCGGCCACAATCTGCCGTTTTTTAAGTTCCTCAACATTAGAAAGGAATTTTTCGGCAAGCGAGATTTCACCCTCACCGGCTCTTGTTGCCGAAGCGACCAAAGAAGCGTCAATATCTTCGACATTAAGGAATGAACGAGCATCCTGCAAGCGGACGAACAAATCACGCTCTGGATTTTTTGCCTCACCAGCCCTTGAGCCGTCAGAGACCTTAGACGAGTCGCTTTTGTGATTCTGAAACTGGAAATTGCCTTTTTTACCGAGAAATTCAAGAACCGGGCGGATGTCGTTTTTCATTATCATCAGCTCGACAAGGTTCATTGGTGTCGTTCTAGCCATATCTCCTCCTATTCGCCTTCCACAGAAGAGCGCGGCAAAACTCCGGCGACTTCCATGGCTTTTTCGCTCTCGACACCGAGACGAAGGGCTTCTGCCACAGTACGGATACAATCAAGCTCATACTGCTTGATGCGGAACCATGAGACTAAACTTGTAATGCTCATAGGATCCTTGTGGAAGAAGTGTTTATATGATTTTGCAAGATAATTTTTTAGTGAACGCTCAATCCAGCACGGGTCAATTTCCCAGACAACACCGTCCTCATGAGGATTGAGGAACTGTGAATAACGCCAGCCCTTCCAGTCATCATAAGAAGAAATGTCCTTGCCGAGTATTGCGATTGCCTCGCGCGCCAGAATGTCGTCTTTTTCGTGCTTTTCTCCGGCATAAACAAGATGTTCAAGAATCTCATCGTTTGAGAAATGATAATAAACTTTGAGCCGGAGAACCCAGAGAATGTTTTTGAATGAGATTTCCATTTTGTAAAGCTGCTCAAGATTTTCACGGTCGCTACCTTTTAAAGAAGAAACCGCATTCCAAAGGGACATAATTCTTGCCCGGTCGGACTCTGAATCAGCAACCTCAGAATTTTCATACTCATAGAATGAAAGAATTTCTGAAAGAATCGGTGAAGGTCTGTCAAATTCATTGAGAAGGCTTTTGTAAAGATTGATGAAATTTTCTGCCGCTTTTACTTCAATTTCTTTTGAAAGAAGGACTTCTGGAACGCTCGGAACTTCATCGTCAAAAAGAAGAGTGTACAACTCGCGCAAAGACTGGACACTAAAAAGCCTGCTTGCATTTGCACCTACAAATGCCTTTGAGAGAAGACCACTAGCTTTTGCGTAGACGAAACTTGAAGCCGCTGACCTGTCCAATCTGCCCATACAAAGAACCTCTTACGCCTGCAAAACCGAATCAAGATAAGAATTGAATGAAGGTTTATCCTGTGGGGCAGCCATGATTTTCTCTCGATAAGCGGCGATTTTCTGAGCCTTGTCATTTTCAAGGGCGGTGATTTTTTGTTCGTAAGACTGTTCTGCACTATTAACGATTTTTTCGTATTGTGACTTGAATTCTGAATCAGCCTGAGCTTTTGCCGCTGCGATTTTTTTATCGGCGTCTTCCTGCGCCTTTAATGTCATGGCAGAAGCTCTCTGCTCTATTTCCAAAAGATGTGTAATTGTATTGACTTCTTTTTCAGCCATGATTCACCTCGATAAATGCTTTAAATTTATTTTATCAAAGATTCTTCGGATGTGCAAATAAAATTGTAAACTTCTGAGGCAGATTTTAAAGAGAGGAGATTATCGACGAATCCTTCGATTTGAAGGACAGAAGCCAGCTGCTTTAAAATCTGGATATGTCGTTCAGTTCCGTCTTCGTTGCCGATTATCATAAAGACAACATAAACAGGAGCCTTGTCCAACGCATCATAATCGATGCCAGAACGACTGATTCCAATTGCGCCGATAGAATCTTTAATAGAAGGAATAAGAGCGTGAGGAATTCCAACAGAATGCATGATTCCTGTGGACATTTTCGACTCACGCTCATTAAGGACTTTGAGAGCCTCAGCCTTTTCAAAACAAGGATGATGTGAATGAATGGTTTCGACAAGTTCCTCAAAAAGTTCGTCTTTCTCTGTGCTAGAAAGATTCACCACGATGGTGTCTTTCGGAAAAACTTGACCTAAGACCATAGACTCTCTCCAAAATAATAATTGTATGAAGAATTACTGTGCAGCTGACTCTGTAGCAGGTGCAACCTCTGCTTCTTTTGCAGCCGGAGCAGTCTTTTCAGACTTATTCCACCATTTGCCTTCACCAGTTTTTGGAAGTGCAGGCTCAGCAGAAGCCTCAACTTTACCAGCAGCCTCTGCAGCAGAAAGCAAATCAGCATCTGTTGAATCAGCTTTTGTAGGAAGCATTTTTGCAATTCCGAATGTGACGACAAAGAAAAGAACGACGAAAACGACAGTTGCCTTTGTGAGAACTGAAGCTGAATGAGCACCGAATGCAGCAGAGTTACCGCCACCGAGCAAACCACCCATTCCGCTGCTTTCCTGATCCTGTACGAGAACAAGAAGAACGAGAAGAACACAAATAATTACGAATGCAACTAAAAGCACACCTTTAATGATAGAATCCATTTTTTTCTCCAAAGAGTATATACAATTAGAAATAAGTAGAAAATATT
The DNA here is from genome assembly GCF_017430385.1 of Treponema sp. Classification (GTDB taxonomy): domain Bacteria; phylum Spirochaetota; class Spirochaetia; order Treponematales; family Treponemataceae; genus Treponema_D. The sequence continues at coordinate 27,296 of NZ_JAFRNB010000134.1, read as the reverse complement.
TTATAGAAATGTCACATTGTAGTCAATAAGAAGAAAGAAATGTTTGGCCGCTCAAGAACGGCCGAAACAGACTAAAACTATTTCATTTTCATTTTTTTTTCTATATAATAACTTCATGACATTTGAAGAAAAAGACATCATTTATCCGCCGGTGCATCCTGGGACTGACAGAACTTTCATTCGATTTTATGACGGTGAACTGGACTTGAATTCTATTTTTTATTCCGCTGAAAAAGACACATTGCCAAAGCGCATTTTTGTTACCGACACAACCGTGGCTTCGCTTGCTTCATTAAAAGGCTTCGTTGATTTCTTCCGCGGTGAGGATTTTTCCCACCCGAAGATTGAGGCCGGCTTTATCGGGAAGCGCGGCAAAGACATACTTTTGATTCTGGGAGCTGGAGAGCCTTTCAAGACGATTGAGAGCGTCCTTGCGATTGTAAAGACCGCGCTTGATGCTGGAGGGCAGCGTTCGGCAGTTTTCGTCGGAATCGGTGGCGGCGTAATCACTGACATGACGGCTTTCGCGGCCTCAATTTTCAAGCGGGGCGCACACTGCGAGCTTGTTCCGACCACCCTTCTTTCGATGGTCGATGCGGCAATCGGTGGAAAAACTGGCTGCGATTTTGATTCATACAAAAACATGATAGGCTCTTTCTTCCCGGCACAGAAAATCCATATCTGTCCGAGCTTTATCGAGAGTCTCCCTCAGCACGAATATCGGAGCGGAATGGCCGAAGTCGTTAAGACAGCCCTTCTCTACTCGCCAGAGCTTTATGAAAAGCTCGAAAAATACCCGGAAATTCTGAACGACAGGAAAAATCCGCTCGTGGGTGAGGCAATCCGAATCTGTGTGAACGCAAAGGCTAAGGTCGTGGAGCAGGATTTGACTGAAAAAAATATTCGGATGCAGCTGAACCTCGGCCACACTTTCGGGCACGCACTGGAATCGATGTGCGGGCTTGGCGTTGTGACTCACGGCGACGGCGTTGCCTGGGGAATGGCAAGAGCAGCCGACCTTTCACAGCGGCTCGGACTTTGTACCAAAGAACATGCGAACCGCGTAAAATCTTGCCTTGCATCTTTCGGCTGGGAAACCGAGCCTGTGCACCCGGAAATGAAGAAAAAATACGGAAATAATGAAGAAGAAATCGCAAGAATTCTCTTGAACGCAATGAAAAAAGACAAGAAAAATTCTTCGGACAAAATCAGATTTATCCTGCAGGAAAATGTCGGGGAGACCGTAATCACAGAAGTTCCGGAACAGGACATTCTGGCCGTACTTAAATAAAAGCCGCGCCCGCTATGGAGTGGTGCCGGCATTTTTGGCGGCAGTGCCGAAGGCACCGAGGGTTACTGAGCCACGGAACAGCGGAGGAAGTTGATTGCGCCCATATTTTACCCATTTAAAATGAGTTAATCCTTCAAAACTTGCTCGCTTTCACTCTGTACCAATTAGGAAAATTCTCATCCATAATGAGGATATGAATGAAAATCAGGCAAATTTTATTCAGAACATGAAATTTTACAGGCGACAGGCAGGCTTAACGCAGGCTCAGCTGGCGGAACTCTGTAATGTCTCAAACGGAACCATCGGAAACATTGAGTGTGGCATGACGAAGCCTTCTTTTGACCTGATTTTCGCAATTGCAAAGGCCGTTTCGGTTCCAGCTTCGGATTTGCTCCGGGAAACGGTCAGAGAAACGAAACTTTCTGTCTCACAAGTTGAAATCGTGAACGAGACGATCCATTCCGCTGTGGATGCGGCGGTCACAAAGGCGTTAAAAGACCTTAAGTTCAGGATTGAGCACTAATGGGCAAACTTGAAAAAGTGTCCGCTTCCAGAAAATTCTCAATTTTCTCGCGGACGACTTCGCTTGGGATTTTGCTTGCGATGCTCAGGACTTTGGCTTTTTTCATCATGAGTTTGGCTTCTTCCTCGCTGATTCCGCGGCTCTGCATGTAGAAAAGCTCGTCGGCTCCGAGTCGGCCTAAGGTGGCTCCGTGGGTGCCTGAGACATTTTCTTCGTTGCATAGAATCATCGGGATTGATTTGTTGACCGCGGTTTTGCTCATGAGAAGAGTTTCTTCCTGCTCGTCACCTGTCGCGTCAGTGCAGCCGCGCTTGAAGTCGATTGTTCCACGGTAAACTTTGAGAGCCGCATCCCCGACAACGCCCTTCACAATCATCTTTGTGTCAGTTTTTGCACCGTGATGGTTCACGACATAGTTCATATCGAGAATCTGGCCGTTTTCTGTGATGTAAGCCGTGTCCGATTTGAAGCGAGATTCGTAGCCGTCAAGCTCGTTTTTGACCTGAGCGTAAACTTTGCTTCCGCCAAGCTCAATCTGAGTTACTTCGATTTTTGCGCTGTCATCGCACTCACCGAAAGTGTCATCAATCTGGACATAATTTGAGCCAAGAAGCTGGACTTTGACGAGGTGGATTTTTGAATAAGGATGAGCGACAAGTTTCGTTTTTATAGAAGAGAACCCGCCCGCATTCTTAGCAGAAGTGTAGTCAAGGATTACGGTGACTTCGGAATTTTCCTGCGCGGTGACAATCTGCTCATGCTCGTATCGCTTTCCGTCCTCGAACGCAAGGGGAATGCTGATGACTTCACCTTTTTTTGTTGCGGTGATTTCTTTTTTTTCGCTGATGATTTCAGAAGATGCCTCAACTTCAAGGGAAGCGCGGTTCATCTTAAGCCAGTTCCATGTGAGGCATGGGATTTTGTTTATTTCGGTAAATTTAAGATTTTCTGTCATGTAACCTTCTCCATCAAAAATCTTTTGTGGCTTCTGTGTCCTCTGTGAGCTCCGTGAACTCTGTGAGGAATTTCTATAAACTTCCTTTCATCTCAAGGCGAATCAAATTGTTCATCTCGACCGCATACTCCAAAGGCAATTCTTTTGAAACCGGGTTTGCAAAGCCAGAAACAATCATCGTGCGCGCCTCTTCCTCGCTGATTCCACGGCTCATGAGATAGAAAACCGCGTCGTTTGAAATGCGGCCGATTTTTGCCTCGTGACCAACATCGCAGTCGTCAGTGTGAATGTCCATCGCAGGCACGGTGTCGCTTCGGGAAATGTTATCGAGCATAAGACTTTCACAAGAAACGCTCGCCTTGCTGCCTGTTGCTTCTTTTCCGATGTAGATTGCGCTTCGGTAAGTTGAGACACCACCGCTCTTTGAAAGAGACTTTGTCGTGATTAAGCTCGTTGTGTTTGGTGCGATGTGAACCATTTTTGCGCCGGTATCAAGGTTCTGACCTTCACCAGCGAATGTAACGCCAGTGAACTCAGCCCTGGCTCCTCGGCCAATCAAGTCACTCTCTGGGTACAAATATGAGATGTGGCTTCCGAAAGAGCCTGAAACCCACTCGATTGAGCCGCCCTCTTCAACCCTGGCACGCTTGGTGTTGAGGTTGTACATATTTTTTGACCAGTTTTCGACGGTTGAATATCGAAGATGCGCGCCTTTTTTGACATAAAGCTCAACGCAGCCTGCATGAAGATTGGCGACGTTGTATTTTGGAGCAGAACAGCCTTCGATAAAGTGCAAGTCCGCGCCCTCGTCAACGATAATCAGAGTGTGCTCGAACTGCCCCGCTCCCTTTGCGTTCAAGCGGAAGTAAGACTGAAGCGGAATCTCGACTTTTACGTTTTTTGGAACATAAACGAATGAACCGCCCGACCATACAGCACCATGAAGGGCAGCGAATTTGTGGTCATTCGGCTTAACAAGCTGCATAAAATGCTCTTTTACCATGTCTGCATAAGGCCCACGGAGAGAGCTTTCAAAGTCAGTGTAGATTACGCCCTGCTTTGCGACTTCTTCCTGCAAATTGTGATAGACAAGCTCACTGTCATACTGCGCGCCAACGCCAGCCAGAGAAGTGCGCTCAGCCTCTGGGATTCCGAGCTTTTCAAAAGTGTCCTTTATGTCCTCTGGAACATCTTCCCACTTGCCCTGCATTTTTGTATTCGGGCGGACATAAGTGGCAATTTCGTCGATGTTGAGGCCTGAAATATCCGGGCCCCACTCAGGCACGCGAAGCTCATTGTAAATTTTAAGCGCGTTCTGACGGAATTCTCTCATCCACTCAGGGTCGTTCTTGTCATCAGAAAGTTTTGCGACAATCTCAGGGGTGAGACCAGCCTTATTTCGATAGAAGCCTTTTTCCTCATAACGGAAGTCATAAGGAGAATCAGCCATGCTTTTTATATCAAGTTTTTCTGCCATAATTTTTCCTATATATTTTTGGCGTTCCCCTACGCTACGCTTCGGGGCGGGCTTTTCGCACTTCCGCTGTCGCTTCATTCTTTCGTTCTCTACGGTCACTACAGAACGCCTTCGGCGGCACTACAATCCCTAACGCAATCAGTACATCTTCAACAAATCTTCTAAATCTATATGCAATTCAGATGATTCCAACTCTTTTTTTCTTTGATTATATAATTTTTTTATGATTATTTCTGCCTCTTTTCCGTAATGGATTTGATTATGACAATTACTGCATAATGAAACTATGTTTGCTTCAACATCTAATGAATACGGCAAAAAAGTTTCTTGATATTCCATTGGAATCAAGTGATGAGCTTCCGTATAACCTTTATCAGAATGTTTTCTAATGAATATTTCATGATTTGGATTATACTCACAACGATATTTTGCTCTTGCAAGTGCATTGAAAGTAACTTGCCGATTTCTACTAAAGATTTTTCTTGTAATATTGTTTTTGTCCATTTCCTCAATTTTAACAGGATGAGCCACATACTCATACTTCTCAACCAGCCTTTTAGTTTCAGTTTTTAATTCCGAAATGATTTTTTCATCTTCATTTTTACAATTTTGAATAACTTCTGTATCAGGATTTATTATTTCTTTTTTCAATTCAATAGATTCATCTGTCAAAACAGTTTTTGAGTTTCCTTTTACCATAGTCGCATTTACAAAAATAATTTGTCCTTTTTTATGCGTGAATTTATCAGATTTTAGCAATTTAAAATAATAATTTCTGAAATGTGGTGTTACAGATTTTCCAGATTCTGAGTTTTTAAATTTTTCAATTTCAATAATTTTATCTGACTTTTCAAGACAAAAATTAAAATCCGAATATGCAACTTCTTTTAATTCTTTTGGAACTCCGTCTACAACACAACTCGGAAAGCAATTCATATAGGCAATTGTATTTATAGCCAAACGAAATGCTTTTAAATCATTTTCATCTTCTTTTGTTTTTGAATTTGAGTTATTTAAGAGCTCATATCTTTCATCAGTCATTGCAAAACATAGTGGCTCATCTTTATATTCACAAGTAAGTGCCAACTTATCAGCAACTTGAAAATAACAAGAATATCCAGATTTTTCATAAGGAATATGCAAACACAAACCAAAAATATCACTTTGAATTTTATTTTCATTACTCAAAGTTGGCAAAGATTTAAAATCGCCATTATCTTTTATATATTGCTTTATTCCCTGCAAATCTGCCAAAGGCATATCCTGAAGATAATCTCTGAGTTCTTTATCCTTGAAAAAAACATGTTTCACTTTTTTATCATAGTCAAGTTTTAATAATGCAATTCTATTTGTCTCTATTACTTTTTCTTCGTAGGAAAGATACGGTCGCATTTGTGGCAAGTTTGCCAGATAATTAAAAACCAAGTCGTCTTTAAAATTATTTCCGTATCGTTTTTGCACATCGGGAGAATTCAAGAACATCTTCTTTTGCTTATTAAAAATTTCCCAGTCGTTTTCAAGACATTTGCTATACCAAATTTTCTTTGCCATCTTATTTGACATCTTCCTTTAGCCATGCTATATTTATATCAGTTCGTGGGTTGCATTTATATGCAACTGTTCCGCTTCTTTTGAAGTCACGGCTCGTTAACTCCCCTGCTTTGTGCAGGGGATATTTTTTTAGGAGAAGTTCTTGCGTGTAAATGCGAGAACCGTCCTTTTTAACTTCTTTCAGCGTAAGGTATGCAAAGCATTTTCTTCCGCTCGAAAGCTCAATCTCTTCCTGAAAACGATGAATAGCGATAATATTCGGGTCTTCGCTTGTATCAGGAAAAGAACCGATAAAATCCGCCGTTTCAAAGATTCCTTTTATATTTTCTGCCGCCTCAAAATGGTCCTGCACAGAAAATCCATTTACAACGGATTTGGTAATAGCCTTATCCGAAGCAATTTTGTTTGCCGTATTTTTTGAAAATCGAGCCTTAAAACCGTTTTTGTTGGTCATTACCTTTCCAAACAAACATTCGACAGACTTCAAAAGGTCGGCACGGCATTTTTTCCTTATAAAATGTTCTTCGTGAGAAATCCGATAATTTTTGTAAGCATCCATGACAACAGCCCCTGTCGCACGGTCAACCCAAAATTGTCTGTGATGTCCGTTCTGCCATTCGTCTTTTAGAATGCAATTTTCAAAATTCTCACTCACTTTCTCTTTTCACTCTCAACAATCTCGTCCATGTATTTTTTCATCTTTGTCGGGGAAGCTGTTCCGTCATAATATTCAGAATCCTCAATCTTATTACGGCTCAGCATATCCCGAATCGAAGTGCTAAGACCTGTCGAAGCAGGCACAGATTTTTTATCATGAAGCGAAGAACTCCACTTAAAAACCAGCAAAAATACCAGCCCCACATACACAAAGATAAGGGCGATTATAAGATAAATCCTGTTGTCGCTCTGCCAGAAAAAATCGTCGGAATAAATGAAATTCCCGAACCTGTAGATAAAAAAAGGACCGCCGCAAAAAAATCCAAAAAGAAAAGCCGTTATAATCAAGCGGACATACCACGGAGTCTCTTTTTCTTCTTCTACGCTTTTTATATCAATTTTTTCTGCCATGTAAAAATCCAAAGTTTGTGATCAGCAGCCCTTTTTATCCAGTGAGCAGGCTGCTCCGCCTTCAATTTTTGCCCCGACAAATTTCTCTGCGTCAAGCTCAGGCTCCCCGCCGTCTTCGATTATACAGGGAATGCCGATTCCTTTGCGCGAACGGATTTCGTCAAAGGCCGGGCTTTTGTCGCGGATTGCAAGGAATTCCTTCAAATAGGAAAGATTTTCAGTGATGTCCCGGTATTCGTAAGTAATATTTTTTTCTACAAAAGCCTTTTCCGCGGCCACGCAGTCAGGACAGCGTTTTGAACCGTAAACTATAATCATCCCTGTGCCCCCAAAAACTGCTCAAATCCGTTTTCATTAATCTGCTCGACAAGCGTTCCGTCGCCTTCTTTGATAATTTTTCCCTTGACGAGGACATGAGTGTGGTCAACATGAAGGCTTTCCAGGATTTTTGTTGAGTGCGTGATGATGATAAGAGCACCGTTCATGCGCTTCTGGTACTCTTCGATGCCCTTTGAAACCGTGCGGACAGCATCAACATCAAGGCCTGAATCAGTTTCGTCCAGAATCGCAAGGCGTGGCTTGAGCATGAGAAGCTGCAGAATCTCGCTCTTTTTGCGCTCACCGCCTGAGAATCCCACATTCAAATCACGGCTGGCATAGCTTTCATCCATATTGAGAAGCTTCATCGTCTCTTTAAGCTCTTTCTGGAACTGGAAAAGTTTTACGCGCTCGCCGGTCTTCTGCTGCAAAGCCGAGCGGATAAAAGATTCAAGAGAAATGCCCGAAACCTCAAGTGGCTGCTGGAAACTGAGGAAAATGCCCTTTGCAGCTCGTTTGTCCGCACCAAGCTCCGTGATATCCTCGCCGTCAAAGAAAATCTTTCCGTCGCTCACTGTATAACGCGGATTTCCCATGATTGTGTAGCCGAGAGTAGACTTTCCCGCACCGTTCGGCCCCATAAGAACATGAGTCTCGCCAGGATTCACAGTCAAAGAAACGCCGCCAAGAACATGTTTTTTTTCTATATCAACATTAAGATTCTGAATTTCAAGTAAGTTAGCCATGAAAGAAATATAATGAATTTTTGCCTTTTAGACAATGAAAAATGAGAACAACCTAGTATTTTTATGGGGAAAATGGGCGCAATCAATTTGCGGAGGGGCTTTCCACGGTTCCGCTTCCGCTCCATTCCTCCGCTTCGCTACGGAACGCTTGCGCGCCGTTACAATCCCTGCGCGGCTATTTCTTACAAACTTGTCGAACTTTTCTTCCTGTTCTGATATACTTTTTTCATGAAATTTTCACGATTTTTTTCAATCATTTTCATTTTTCTTCTATTAAATCAATCAGCTTTTTCGTTAGGCAAAAAGGACAAAGATTCCGACAAAAAAGAAATCGAACCGATAAAAGAAGAAAAAATTCCAAATGAAACAATCAAAATCGACCTTTTTCTGGATACAAAAAAGCCAAATTCCAAAAATCACTTCAACTGGCACGCTTCGTCAAAATCATCCTCGTCTTCTTCACCAAACTCGGACAATTCTTACAAGGACTATTTTGACACGATTTCAGGAGCATCAAAAGTCCACAGCACAAAAAATTTCCGCGAATTTTCAGCAGATTCAAATTCCAAAAACCTGCGCACGCCAAAGGGCTTACGAAACCTCTGCCTTTATGCCGTTTCAAATCCAGAAATGCTTTCAGCCGACAATTTTTCAGTCACGCAGCAGGGCAAAAAACTAACGATTACATTCACCCACCGCGAAAATTCATACAAAATCGAGACCAACGAAAAAGGCATTCTGACCCCACCAGAAGGATTTTTCATCAAACTAAAAGAAAAAAACAGCGAGCCGAAAAAAGAGAATCAAGAAGCCCCGGCCGAGAAGGATTCAAAAGACACTAAAAAAAGCGAAAAAAACGAGGAAAACCAAGCACCTGAAAAAACAAAGGCAGAAACCGCCGAGCCAAGCGAAATCACCGACAACTTCCAAAAAGACGAGCCAGAAGAATCACTAAAAGCAATTTTCAAAGGCAAACTGACAGCAAATCTAACCGCCGAAGGAATCCTAACGCTAAAAGGAAAACTAAAGCTGACCAAAAAGGAAAAGCCCGAAGAGCCGAAGAAAGAAGCAGAGGAAGAAAAGGCCGAAGAAGAAAAATCTGCGGAAGAAAAGCCTGAGGATGTAAAATCAGCCGAAACTGAAGCAACCACTAAGGAAGAAAAATCAAACAAAGTGATTATAAAAAAGGAAGATTAAAAAAAACAGACGGAAGCGGGGTTCGTCCCTGAATCCACTTTGTGCGGGCGAGCGAAGCGAGTCCAATTTCCAAATACGCACAACCGTGGATTACAAGGGACGGTTCCCGCTGGGAGTCTGTTTTTTTTTTACACAGCGAGTTTATTCATTTGTTAGTACTAATTCGTGTTTACAGCTTTTCAGCGATTTTATCAATAAACTGCCAGCTGTCAACAACCTCTTTTGCAGGAGGGTTCGCCAGACGCGCCAAGTCGCCTGTCATTGTGCCCTCTTCGATTGTGTCGAGCGTGGCTTTTTCCAATCGTTTTGCAAAATCAGCAAGTTCTGGTGTGCCGTCAAGCTCAGCCCGTTTTGCGAGTGCTCCAGTCCAGGCAAAAATCAATGCCACAGGGTTTGTAGAAGTTTTTTCACCCTTCTGGTAGCGGTAGTAGTGCTTCTGGACAGTTCCGTGGCTTGCTTCGTACTCGTATTTTCCGTCCGGGCTAACGAGAACGCTTGTCATCATTGCCAAAGAACCGCAAGCAGAGGCAATCATGTCACTCATAACATCGCCGTCGTAGTTTTTGCAAGCCCAGAGCATTCCGCCCTCGCTCTTCATGATTCTGGCAACAGCGTCGTCAATCAATGTGTAGAAATATTCAAGTCCGGCTTTTTCGAACTTTTCCTTGTACTCAGTGTCGAAAACTCGCTGGAAAATTTCTTTGAAGTTGCCGTCGTAAGTCTTTGAAATTGTGTCCTTCGTGCCGAGCCATACGCTGATTTTCTGATCCAAAGCGTAAGTGAAGCAGCAGCGAGCAAAGCTTTCGATTGACTTGTCGAGGTTGTGGATTCCCTGAATGATTCCAGGCCCCTTCATCTCCATGATAGTCTTGCGGATTTCTTTTCCATCCTCGCCTGTGAAGACAAGTTCTGCCTTTCCTGCGCACGGAGTCTTAATCTCGCAGTTTTTGTAAACATCACCGTAAGCATGTCGTCCGAGAACGATCGGCTTCTTCCAGCTTGTGACATTGCAGGCAACATTCTTAACGAAGATTGGAGCACGGAAAACAGTGCCGTCAAGCTCGCCGCGGATGATTCCGTTGGGGCTTGGGGTAAGCTGCTTAAGGTTGTATTCTTTTACGCGGGCTGCGTTGCTGGTGATTGTGGCGCATTTTACGCCGACTCCGAGCCGTTTGATTGCAGCCGCAGACTCATAAGTGACTTTATCATCGGTGTCATCGCGGTGCTTCAAGCCCAAATCATAATATTCGGTTTTCAAATCGACGAAAGGCTCAAGAAGTTTTTCTTTGATAACCGCCCACAAAACTCTGGTCATTTCATCGCCGTCAAGTTCGGCGATTGCGTTTTTCATCTGAATTTTTGCCATAATGCTGGAATTATACAGAAAATGCGTTAAAATGTATATAAATTAATCAGGAATGAGGAATTAGGAATTAATGTTGGGGGAAGTCTCCCCCTACGCGCCCACTTCGTTGGTCGCTACCCCTTCACCTAAGGGGCTTCGCCCCTTAAAATCCCTAGATGGTGGCTCGAGGTTCAGGCACAGCCTTCACCGAGACTCGCGCGTAGTGAAACGAAGAAACTTGGCTCGCAAGTTTTCTTAACGCTCCCTACCCGCAACGCCCCATTTTTTAAGTTTAAATTCATTCTGTTTTAAGATTCTGTAAGGCAGAAGGGTTTATCATTTAAATATAAAAATCCACATGGAGGTAAACTATGCGCGTATTATTGGTTGAAGATGAAGAAGGACTTTCACGGGCTCTTGTTGAAATTTTTAAAAAGAATCGAATCAGCATTGACGCGGTTCTTGATGGAAAAGAAGGTCTCAAATACGCTGAGTCTGGAATCTATGATGTTCTCGTTTTGGACATCATGCTCCCAGGAATTGACGGAATCTCTATTCTCAAAACCCTGCGTGAAAATCACAACAATGTTCCGGTTATTTTCCTTACCGCAAAAGACGATGTAACTGATAAAATCACAGGCCTTGATGCAGGTGCTGACGATTATCTCACTAAGCCATTCTCAAGCGATGAGCTTCTTGCACGAGTACGGGCACTTTCACGCCGCAAGGGAGAGCTCAAAGAAGATTCAGTAACATTCGGAGACTTGACACTCAACAAAAAGAACTGCGAGCTTCAGTCTCAGGCAGGCGAGGCAATCAAGCTTTCTCTCAAAGAATATCAGATTCTTGACCTTTTGTTCGAGAACCCACACCAGATTATCACAAAAGAGCAGCTCATCGAAAAAATCTGGGGCGGCGAATCAAACGCAGAATACAACAATGTCGAGGTTTACATTTCGTTCATCCGAAAGAAGATCGAGAACCTCAAGGTCGGAATCAGAATCCGCACAGCCCGCGGAATCGGATATTCGCTCGAAGACGAAAGCCGATAGGATTCGCCAATGAAAGTCATTAAACAGCTTCAGGTCAAATTTGTCTATTCGATGATTCTTATCGAAATGATAGTTTTCGCCGCAATTCTTCTTTCGTTGAATTTAGCAATTACCAAGAGGGAATCACAGGAAGCAAAGAATTTTCTTGTTTATCTTGCTAACAACAATGGGCACATGCCACGGCCGAAGCCGTTTAATGACAAGATTATAACAAATAATTATCCTGCCAGCGGTTTTATCAACGACATCGATGCGACATCCTCTGCAAGCAGGGAACGCCCGGAAGATTTCATTCACAGTCTCGTGAACTTTTTCAATATTGAGCAAGTCACAGAGACAAACATGCGCAATTATTTTTCTGTAAAAGTGCTCAACAACGGCGTAATCGTAGAGCTGATCCAGGATTTCCCTCTCAATTACACAGTCGAAGAAATCTCCAACCTTACGCAGGAAATTTTAAAAGACGGAAAGACATCAAATTATATCGGCGGTGTCATGTATTACATCAAGGAGCTGAACAACACGCACAGGCTCATCTGCATGGTCAACCGCAATTCCGAGCTTAAGACCCTCAGTAAATTCTACCTTTATTCTACTCTACTTTACATTCTCAGCATCATAGTCTCGGTCATAATTTCAATTCCGATTTCAAAATATATGATTCACCCGGCAGAAGATGCATTTCTCAAGCAAAAGCAGTTCATAGCCGATGCCAGCCACGAGCTGAAAACTCCAATCGCCGTAATCGGAGCGAACATCGATGTTCTTGAAAGCGAAATTAGAAACAACAAATGGCTTGAATACATCAAAGCGGAAAACCAGCGCATGGGCGAGCTAGTAAAGGATTTGCTTTACCTTGCCAAAAATGATGCGGGGCGCAACGAACTCACTTTCTGTAATTTTGATTTCTCGAACGCGGTTGAAAATTCCGTGCTTCCTTTTGAAGTCGTTGCTTTCGAAGCTGGAAAAACTTTAGAATTCAACATCGAAAAAAATATTATCTGCAATGGTGACGAAAAATCCCTCAAACAGGTTTTCATCATTCTTGTTGATAACGCGCTCAAAAACTCTGAGGAAGGCGCAAAAATCACCGTAACGGCTTTTCAAGAAGGTCAGAAAATTGTCTACAAAGTATTCAACACAGGAGCAGGCATTCCAAAGGATGAACTTGAAAAAATCTTCCTCCGCTTCTACCGCTCAGATTCTTCACGAGTCCGAAAAACCGGCGGATGCGGTCTGGGACTTGCAATCGCCCGTGCTATTGCGACAGACCACGGCGGCACTCTGGTAGCAGACAGCCAAGTCGGCGAATGGGCAGAATTTACATTGACGATACCAAAAAAACGCTAAAACTGATACAATAGAACTATGGAAACAAAAGAACTTTACCGCGAAATTTTAAACGAACATAACATAAATCCGGCTCACAAAGAAGAACTTTCAGGAGCCAATCTCACATTGCAGGGCGTAAATCCAAGCTGCGGCGACAACATCACTTTAAAGCTCAAGACTGAAAACGGAAAGATTGTTGACGGTGCATTTGATGGAAGCGGCTGCGCAATTTCTCAGGCAAGCGTTGACATGATGCTCGATTTAATTATCGGAAAGCCAGAGGACGAAGCCCTCCGCCTGTGCGAAATCTTCATGGGCATGATTCAGGGAACTGTCACCGAAGAGCAGATTGAGGAACTTGATGAGGCAAGCGCACTCCGCGCAATCCAGCACATGCCGGCACGCGTAAAATGCGCAGAACTTGGCTGGCGGACAATGCGAGAAATGCTCGGTCTAAAGAAAGATACGGCAACAGCTACAGCATCTCACCCGGACTGCCCTACAAATTAAAACACTTGTAATTTGCGCCAATTTGTACTATTTCGTGTCTTCTTTTCTCTTTTACTGACTTCCATTTCATTCTCTATTTGTGATATAATTTATCATCTTATTTTTAATGAGGTGAAATGGTTATGTCTATCACATGGGAAAATCTTGACAAACTTTCTTCTTTCAAAAAACTCCAGTCGCTCAAAGGTGCAGTAAGCGTTAAGAACGAGCTTTCTGGCGCAAACGCAAGCGACCGCGTAAAAAAATACTCAGTTCCAATGGGAGCAGGGCTCGTCTACAACTATGCCGCAAAACAGGTCGATGACAAAGTTCTCGCTGTTCTCAAAGAGCTTGCAGCTGAGGCTCAGCTCACAGAAAAGTTCGCAGCAACATACAACGGTGAAGTAATCAACACTGGCGAGAAACGCATGGTATTGCACCACCTCTGCCGTGGTCAGCTCGGAAACAATGTTATGGCTGACGGTGCTAACAAACGCGACTTCTACATCAACGAGCAGAAGCGAATCGCTGACTTTGCAGAAAAAGTTCACTCTGGCGCAATCGTAAACGCAAACGGCGAAAAATTCACAACTGTCGTTCAGATTGGTATCGGTGGCTCAGACTTGGGTCCACGCGCTATGTACCTCGCTCTCGAAAACTGGGCAAAGGCAACAGGCACATTCAAAATGGAAGCAAAATTCATCTCGAATGTTGACCCGGACGATGCAACAGCAGTTCTTAAATCAACAGACCTCGCTCATTCAATCTTCATTCTTGTTTCAAAATCAGGAACAACCCTTGAGACTCTCACAAACGAATCATTCGTAAAAGACGCTCTCAAAAAAGCAGGCCTCAATCCATCTAAACACATGATTGCTGTAACTTCAGAGACTTCTCCATTGGCTCACAACCCGGACTATCTCGAAGCATTCTACATGGATGACTACATCGGTGGCCGCTACTCTTCAACTTCCGGAGTCGGCGGAGCAGTTCTTTCACTCGCATTCGGTGCAAAAGTATTCGATGACTTCCTCAAAGGCGCTGCCGAAGAAGACAAACTCGCAACAAACGAAGATATCCTCAAAAATCCGGCCCTTTTGGACGCTCTCATCGGAATCTACGAGCGCAATGTCCAGAACTATCCTGCAACAGCCGTTCTTCCATATTCACAGGCTTTGAGCCGCTTCCCTGCTCATCTTCAGCAGCTCGACATGGAATCAAACGGAAAGAGCGTTAACCGCTTCGGTGACGCAATCAACTATGTTACAGGCCCAGTAATCTTCGGTGAGCCAGGCACAAACGGCCAGCACTCATTCTACCAGCTCCTTCACCAGGGAACTGACATCATTCCGCTCCAGTTCATCGCATTCAAAGAGAATCAGGCTGGAAACGATGTTACAATCGAAGACTCAACAAGCCAGACAAAACTCGGCGCAAACGTAACAGCTCAGATTATGGCATTCGCTTGCGGTAAACAGGATGCAGATCCAAACAAATCATTCGCAGGTGAGCGACCATCAAGCCTCATCTACGGAAAACAGCTCACACCTTCAACATTGGGCGCACTTCTCGCTCACTACGAGAACAAAGTTATGTTCCAGGGATTCGTATGGAACATCAACAGCTTCGACCAGGAAGGCGTACAGCTCGGTAAAAAACTCGCCAAGACAGTTCTTTCAGGAAAAGCAGAAGGCGCATTGAAGGCTTACACTGAATTGTTAGACCTCTAATGCTGCACAGGATGTGCAGAAAAAGCACAGAGAGAATTTTCCTTTTGGAAAATTCTCGTACGAATCAGGAAATCCATGGATGGATTTCCTGTTCGAGGCATATACAGAACTTTTAAGCCTCTAAAGCTGCCTTTGAATGTTAATGATTCACCTCAGTCTAGTTTTTAGGCTGAGGTATTTTAACTAATCTGGCTATTGCTTCCAGCCAACCATGCCCTTGCCACTGCTGGAAAAAACAACGCCAATCTTGAACATCTGCTTACCACTTACAGCAAATCGGCAATCGCTGCTTTTATTATGGAAAGAACCTGATTAACATCTTATTATAGAAGAAAGAACAAGAGGTTGTTTTTCAAGAGTTTTTACAAGGAATGATGGTGTTCCACTTGAAAACCAGTATGACCCGAAATCTTTTTCCATGATGTAATTATATTATTAAAGCGTTCTGCAGAATCATCTGATTTTCTTTCAATGGTATACTTTCTTTCATAATCATCCAAAATTGATTCTAACCGAGCTTTTAACCGTTCCTTAGTTTCGTAACTGTTGGCTCCAAAACTAATCTTCAAAACAGGATATTCAGTCCAGTCCTTTTCTAGGTTTTCTATTGCAAGCCCCTTAAAAAGCTACTTCTTTCCAAGAAAAAAACACTCCAAAGTTGAAAGCAAAAGACTTTTTCCAAAACGGCGCGGGCGGCTTAAAAAATACGGAGTGCTGGTCTGCACAAGTTAATGGACAAATTGGGTTTTATCAACATAAACACAGTTCTGGCCTTTTGGTGTTGATAAAAATGGTGCAGGTAGTTCAGTAGATTCCGGAGCAAGCAGCAAGATGACCGCAAAACTCTGCGAGATACTTGATAAGCTCCTGGGCATTCCGGGAAATGCCGTGTATGTCAGTTATTTCGGCACCTCAAACTGGGGCTGGAACGGTTCGAATTTCTAATTGCTAATTGCCGTTTCCTGATTTATAATTTTATATAATGAAAAAATACATCATCTCTTTGGATCAAGGCACAACTTCTTCTCGTGCCATTGTTTTCGACAAAAATCAAAAAATTATCGGGCTTGCCCAGCATGAACTTCCACAAATTTACCCGGAAGAAGGATGGGTTGAGCATGACCCAATGGAAATCTACGCCACACAATATGGGGTCATGGCTGAAGCTCTTACAAAAAATAATATTTCCATCGATGAAATTGCTGCGATTGGAATCACAAACCAGCGTGAGACTACAATTCTGTGGGATAAGGCAACAGGAAAGCCGATTTACAACGCGATAGTCTGGCAATGCCGGCGTACAGCCGAAATCTGTGAGCAGCTAAAAAAAGACGGCTGGGAAAATTACATAAAAAAGGCGACAGGTCTTCTGATTGACGCTTATTTTTCTGCAACAAAAGTAAAATGGATTCTGGATAAGGTCGAAGGAGCAAGGGAGCGGGCCAAACGCGGAGAAATTCTTTTCGGCACGGTGGACACATGGCTTATGTGGAAGCTTTCACAGGGGAAAATCCATGCCACGGACTATTCAAATGCCAGCCGCACGATGATGTTCAACATCAACACACTCAAATGGGACAAAAAAATCCTTGAGGCACTCGACATTCCCGAACAGATGCTGCCTGAAGTCCATCCTTCGAGCTATGTTTACGGAAATGCTGACATCCTGAACAATGCAGTTCCGATTGCAGCCGTTGCGGGAGACCAGCAGGCGAGTCTTTTCGGGCAGGGATGCTTTGAGAAAGGTCAGGCAAAAAACACTTACGGCACAGGCTGTTTTCTGATGATGAACACAGGCGACAAGCCATGCCGAAGCAAAAATTCCCTTCTGACATCGATTGCCGCAAGCACGCAGGAGAATTGCGTTCAGTATGTTCTTGAGGGAAGCATTTTCTCTGGCGGTTCGGTGGTTCAGTGGCTCAAGGACGAGCTTCACTTTTTTGAAACTAGCGCAGAATCCGAAAAATATGCCTGCCAGGTAAGTGACAGCGGAGGAGTCTATGTCGTTCCTGCTTTTACAGGAATGGGCGCACCTTACTGGGATATGTACGCGCGCGGCTGCATCATGGGAATCACTCGTGGCACAAAAAATGCGCACATCATCCGCGCGGCCCTTGAAAGCATTGCCTTCCAGACTCACGATTTGGTTGAATGTATGCAAAAAGACACCAAAATCCAGCTTACGGCCCTTAATGTTGACGGCGGGGCAAGCGGGAACAATTTTCTGATGCAGTTCCAGAGCGATATTCTTCAGATTCCAGTTCAACGGCCGGAAATGAAGGAAATCACCTCGCTTGGAATCGCACAGCTGGCCGGGCTTGCAATCGGAATGTTCAAAAATCTCGAAGAAATCCGGGCAGTCCAGCGCAATATAACAGTGCTGAATCCAGCTATGCCCGAAGAAACCCGCAAAAAACTGCTCCACGGCTGGGAAAAGGCGGTTTCTCGAAGCCGAGATTGGGTTGAGCACTAATCATTAGCACAAAGCAACAGGAGAATTACATGAAAAAAGAAAAATTATATTTTGACAGCACGAACGGAGCGGACAAAATCTGCTATTTTAAATATTCACCAGAGAACGAACCAAAAGCCATTTTTCAGATGGTGCACGGCATGGCGGAATATGCCGAACGGTACGACGCGCTTGCAGAATTGATGTGCTCTCACGGCTATGTCTGCTACATCCATGAGCATGTCGGCCACGGAAACACCGCAAAGGATATTGACCATCTTGGGCTTTTTCTCGATGAAAATCAGTCGGTAACGCTTGTTGAAGACACTCACAAAATGTCTGAAATCGCAAAAAATGAAAATCCGGGGCTGAAACTTAATCTTTTCGGTCACAGCATGGGAAGTTTTGTAGTCAGGCTCACAGTGGCAAAATACGGAAATGATTATAATTCCCTGGTAATTTGCGGAACAGGCGCAAAGGATCCGAAAGTGCCGCTTGGTCTTACAGTAATCAAAGTCCTCAAATTGTTCAAAGGAAAGGATTTTAAGAGCAAATTCATCGATAAAAGCAGCTTCGGCGCATACAATGACCGCTTCAAGCCTGTACGGACTCCGTTGGACTGGCTATCCGTCAGCAAAACAAATGTGGACCATTACATCGCAAGCCCTTACTGCGGATTTTTGTTCAGTCTTGACGGCTACAAAATGCTAATGGAAGTAAACCGGGATGCAAACAAAGCCTGCACATTTGCAAAAACTCCTTCCTCGCTCCCGATTTTCCTGATTGCAGGAAGTGATGATCCTGTTGGGCATTACGGCGAAGACATTCCGAAAGTCTGCGGTGAATACAAGGCCACAGGAGCCACGGATTGCACCTACAAGCTGTACGAAGGTTACAGGCATGAGATTCTGTGTGATGACTGCGCTCAGGAAGTCCGAAACGACATTCTCGCCTTCGTGGAGCGGGTTACAAAATAACCCTGCCCCAAAAACAAAAAACAGCCTAAAGATTGAACAGGGTGCGGATATTCCTGTCCACAGTCACGCTCAGCTCGCTTGCCAATACTCCGCGGGCATGAGCGACAAAGTTGTAGCAGTGCTCGACAAAGACAGGCGTATTAATCTGACCACGCAGCGGAACAGGAGCCAGATACGGCGAATCTGTTTCCATCAAAATGCGGTCGTTTGGAACATAACGCAAAAGTTCAATCATCTCGTCCATTTTGACCTTTTTAGTGTAAGTCACGCCACCACCAAAAGCAATGTACCAGCCCAAGTCCAAAAATTTCTCGGCTTCTTTTTTGCCATAAGAATAGCAGTGTATGATTCCGTTGTGATAGCCCATGTTCTTTATGCAATCAAGCGTATCATCAAAGGCATCGCGGCTGTGAACGATTACAGGAAGATTCATTTTGCGCGCAAGTTCAATCTGCATCTGGAAAAGCTCCCTCTCGCCCTCGTAAACGCTCTGATCAAAATCGCTCTCACACCTTCCGTCCACTCCGCTTGGATTCCAGTGATGGTCAAGGCCGCACTCACCAATTGCAACAAGATGAGTCTTGTCCATAAATGTCTCAATTGAATCAGTAAGTTTCTTGACGGACTCAGTTCTGTTTTTGATTTCGTCTACATCCGGCCAGATTCCTGCAGAATAATAAATCATCTCGCTGGCTGCATCACGAACGCCGGGCAACATTTTTGCAAAAGTCTCCTGAAACTGAACATGGCGGCGAAGCAAGTCATCGCACCTCGTTCCAATATCAAGACCGAAAAACATATTTCTTTCGACGAGCTGGCCCAAAATCTCAGCCCCGTCCAACCCGTCTTCGATTAAATGATGAAAATGAAAATGTGTATCGCTGAACATAATGCTATTCTAGCGAATTTAGAAAACTTTGCAAAGTTTCAGAAAGTTCTATAAAAACTCATGGTCAATCTTGAAAAACAAGGATTTTTATGATATTATTATCGAGTTGTTTGTAAAACAAGCAGCGATGCCAGGATGGTGGAATAGGTAGACACAAGGGACTTAAAATCCCTCGACAGCTAATACCGTCGTGCCGGTTCGATTCCGGTTCCTGGCATATGCATTCAATACAAAAAAGCGGTTTCCCGTCGAAAACCTGTCGCCAAAGTCACGGTGAACAAGTTCAAGTGACTTTGTGACAGAACTTCGACTCCAACCGCTTTTTTTGCATTAAACGGCTTACATAGAACTATTTTACCTGGCTGAAAAGACCGGCCATTTCGTTGCGCCACTCGCCTCGTTCAGATTCCCTTGCTTCCCATTCGATTGTTTTTTTGATTGTGAAATGCTTTTGGTCGTGAGGATTTGCGAAATAAAGCACGGCAAATTTTCCCTGCCCGATATAGCTGATTTTTTCGTTAGGACCAGTTTTTTCAGTTTCAGTAAGTTTTGCAATAACGCAGTCAAAATGAACAGGATTTCCGCTGTTCTGGTTTGAGATTGCACTTGCAATGTCTTCGATTGGCTGGCCACAAATTTCGCATGTTACAACCTGCTCTTTAAACGCCCTGATTGCGATTCGGCTTTCTTCGATTTCTTTTTGACTGACAGAATTTAAAAGCCTGCGGCGTTCCTGCCTTCTTTCGTAGGCTCCGCTTCCACGGCTCTCATGTCCTTTTTCTGAACGCTCGGATTTGTCGCCCGATTTCTGGCGATCATTCTTTTCATTATTGTTGTCACGGTTCCAGTTTCGGTTTCTTCCACCGCGTCTTCTGTCACTTCGGCTCATGCCTTCTCCTCATTAGCTCGTGCTCGCTGTCCTCAACAATTTTACGGCTTAAAACCTGCGCGATTCTTTGAACAGCGTAGTCGATGTAATCTGCATCGTGTATTTTTTTGCGCAATTCCATAACGCGAGGTGAAAATGTTCCGTCTAATACGACTGATTTAGAAGAAGTCATATAAACTCCGTAAAAGCATTTTGAATATGATAAACAGGCGGCAGATTAGGCATGTCTATGACGATTACATCAAATCTGATTTTGCTGCTATTATATTCTCGATGTTTTAAGAGAAAAAAATTAGCCGTTTTGACAATTTTTCTCTGTTTTCTTAAATCAAGTTCATGTGCAAGAATCTCCGCATTCCCGCTAGGGAGGGCCTTTACTTCCACAAAAACCAGAACATCATCCTTGTGTGCAATTATATCAATTTCTCCGCTTCTTGTCCGAAAATTCCGCTCAATTATGCGGTAGGAATTATCAATTAAATATGCGCAGGCCTTGTCTTCACCTTCATTACCAATTAAACCTGTAGTTTTCCGTTCAATCAAGCCTGTTCCTAAACTCCCAAAAAGTGCTCAATAATTTCGGACTTTGCATTTCAATCCGAACTTTTATGCTTCTTCAACTTCCTCAAGATCTTCGAGCATATAAATTGAATCCGGTGCGGCGGTCTTCCCGTCTGTTACAAGATGACCGTAAGTAAGAAGATAGTCTATTTTCCAACGCTGAATCGCATTTATGTGATAATTTTTAACGGCTTTTTCTTCGCCAAGGAACATGTTCTCGCCGTCATCAAAAAAAACCGGAGCCGAAAAACGCATTCCGAGTTTGAGTTCTTTGCAGTCAATTTTTGTAAATTTTTTCTCAGACATATTTTGCTCCTGTTTAGTTTTATCTATTATATATCTAAGAATTCGCTTCGTCTAGCTTTATTACAAAAGCAAAAATCGTCGCGATAGCCTCATAAGTTGACTCAGGGATGAAAGAGCCGACGCTTTGCATAGAAAGCACATTCGCCATTTCAGCATTTTCAACCACAGGAACATCGTTTTCATCGGCGATTTCAACGAGCCTCTTAGCGACCGAACCTTTTGCCTTTGCGCTTATATAGGGAGCATCGGCCCAATCAGGATAACGGAGCGCGACCGCAGAAAATATTTCTTCCATAATATCAAGCCGTTCCATCCAGCATTGAAAATTTCTCATCCCCGGCACAAAAGCCTTTGAGAGAAGCAAAATCGTCCAGCTCAACTGAGACTTTTTTATTGAACATGGATGAAAGAACTTCGCATAAATGAGATTTTTTGGAATCAGTAATCTCCGAATCCGAAGCGAACTTCACCGAACTGACCTCAGCATTTTTATAGTTTACCACAAAAATATGATTTTTCACAGGATTATTTAATTCAATCACAAGTTTTTCAAGATTTTTAAGTTCCGAATCAAAAAGAAGCCGCATATTTCCCGAATAAAAGCGGAAATTCCATTCAAAAGGAAGCACAATCCAATGCCTGAGCGGAACATCCTTTTTACAAGAAGAAAGAACAGTATTAAAAGCCGTGAGAATTCCAAAGTCATTCGAAGAAGCAGCCTCATCGACCTGGGAAAAATAAGCCTTAACAGCCTCACAAGAAAAAACTTGCGCTTTCCACTTTCCACTTTCCGTTTCCCGCTTTCCACTTTCCTCTTTCCGTTTTCCGTTTTCATTTTGATGCTTCCGTCCGATAATGGTCTGAACCCGCTCATCGCTTGATTTTATGCCCTTTTCTTCAAGAAGAAGCGAAACCTGGGCTTTTTCTTCCTTATTTTCAGAATCCTTCGCCTGTTTCAAAGCCTTTTTTGCCGATTCTACATCGAACTTCATTCCAATCTGCTGCATGAACTGAAGGATTTTAAAACTTTCGGTATTGGGCTCAAATCCGAGCGAAGAAAGAATATTTGCGACCTGCGGAGAAATTTCAGAATTGCCACCAGCTCCGCCGAATTTCTGCAAGATTTCAGAAGAAACATTTTCCTTCACAAGAGAAAGCTGGACACTCTCACCTTTCAAGCTCACCTTGGCAGAAAAAACACGGCCAATCTGCAAAGGAGTTTCGGACTTCACATTGATTTTTTGCCCTGCAAGAGAGACAGAATAAGAGCCGTCGCCGTTTTTAGCAAGCACCCGCCCAGTAATGACAGTACCGCTCCGCAAAATCGAAAAATTCGCCCTATTCTGAGAAATCTGCCCTTGTATAACGGAAACTTTATTCATAAACAATACGTGGACAAAAAAGAACCACAGATGTCACAGATTAACACAGATTAAATTATAAATCTGTGACATCTGCGTAATCTGTGGTTTAATCGCTAATTGCTAACTGCAAATTGCTGATTTATTAAGCTGATAAAAGCCTACTCTTTCTTTCCTGAGTGTTCTGCAGCTTCCTCAGCTTTAACCTCAGCTTTGAGAGCTGCTTCTTTTTCTTCAGCGGCTTTAGAGAGGTCGCGAGACCATTTGAGGTACTCAACTGCTGGCTGACCGATAAGTTCTTTAACTTTAGCAGCCTTACCAATCTTGTCGCGTACATAGTAGAGCTTAGAGCGGCGAACTTTGCCAGGGCGAACAATTTCAACATTTACAACGCGTGGGCTGTAAACTGGGAAGATTCGCTCAACACCAACACCGTAAGAAATCTTGCGGACTGTGAAAGTCTTGCGAACACCCTCGTTCTTGATAGCAATTACGAGTCCTTCAAAAATCTGGATTCGTTTTGTTTTACCTTCGATAATCTCAAAGTGGACTTTTACTGTGTCGCCGACTCTGAAATTAAGAGAAGTCTCATCTTTCTGCTGTTCTTCAATAGTCTTGATAAGATCCATTGTTATTTTCTCCTGTTCTTGCGGACATGCTTTAGAGAAACTTGTTCCGCGATTTCCTCAATCATCTTTTCAGCTTCTGTAGTGAGCAAGCCCTGCATTCTTGCGCTGGCGATTAAATCTGGCCTGTTTGCAAGAGTTTTCTGGAGCCGCTTTTTCAGCCGCCACTTCCGAATAAGCTCATGGTTGCCCGAAGTAAGAACCCCCGGCACTGCCAAGTCCTTGTATACAGCCGGGTGCGTATACTGAGGATATTCCAAAAGTCCGTCAGAATAACTTTCTTCGTCAAGGCTTTCTGGAGTGATTACATTCTCGACCAATCTGTAGACTGAATCTACAATGACCGTTGCAGCAAGTTCTCCGCTTGACATGACATAATCCCCGATGGAGATTTCATCATCGACATACAAATCGATTATTCTTTGGTCAATACCTTCGTATCTTCCGCAGACCAATACGATTTCGTCCTTCTGACTAAGTTCTAACGCTTTTTTCTGTGTGAAAGGCTTTCCAGATGGCGTGACATAAATCACATGCTTCTTGTAGGCCTTTACGCTGTCAAGCGCCCTGCCGAGTGGTTCTGCCATTAAAAGCTGCCCCGCTCCGCCCCCGTACGGCTTGTCATCACATGTCTTGTGTCTATCAAAGGCAAAATCCCTGATATTCACTAAATCGTAGGCAATAATTCCCTTTTCAACCGCTTTCGCCATGATTGAGGCTTCAAAAAAAGCGCGCGGAATCTCAGGAAATAAGGTCAGCACAGTAAATTTCATGGAATTACTCCAGAATCCAGAGGTGCATCAACTGGATTATCTTGTTTTTGACATCAACCTTACCTATGAACTGGTCTTTGAGCGGCACATAAACCGTACGAACCTTTCCATTGGAATCGTATTTGATGCTGTTACTAAGACAATCACAATCCTCGGCCAGGTGAACTTCTAACAGGTTCCCAGAACCGCCTTCCATTACGTCTGTGATTGTACCCACCTTTATGGGCGCAGAATTCTCTGCCAATCCGTCTTTGCTCTCATAAACAAGGGCACAATTTTTTAAGTCTTCAACATACCACTCGTTCTCATTAAGAGGACAAGCAAACTCTCGTGGCACGACAATTTCCCATTTGCTGTACTTCTGCACAAGCTCCGGGCTGTCAATTCCTTTAAGTTTCATGTACAAGTCACGGCCGCCGACTTCCGCGTATTCAACCGAAAAACTTTTCTGCTCCCCGGTCCTGCCGTTTCTCAAAGTCACCTCGGACATATCAGCGAAATGCTCGTATTCTCCGGAAGTGCTCTCAACTTTAAATTCGCCCGTTATGCCGTGTGAGCCACGAACGAAGCCAACGATAAAGCTGTCGTTTAAATTAGATTTTTCCACAGTTCAATTAGTCCAGTATGTCAAGGCTGTAATGCTTGCCGTCTCTACTGGCTGATGCACTCAATACTGTGCGCAACGCTTTAGCAATTCGGCCGTACTTGCCGATTACCTTACCAATATCACCCTGGGCTACGCGAAGCTCCAAAACTGGGCCTCTTTCGCCTTCGGTTTCATTTACCGAGACTGCACTGGGATCATCGACCAATGATTTTGCAATATATTCAATCAGGTCTTTTTCCATTCCCCGTTACTCCCGTTAAATTATTTGTTAAGGCCGTTCTTGCTAAGAATTTTTTTGACTGTTTCTGTTGGCTGAGCTCCAACGCTAATCCAATACTTAGCACGCTCCATGTCGACAGTAACCTGATTGCCCTCTGTCTGAGTTACAGGCTGATAAGTGCCGATTTCTTCGATTGTCGTGCCATCACGCGGCTTGCGTGAGTCCTGAACGACGATTCGGTAGCAAGGTCGTTTTTTTGCACCGAGTCTCTTGAGTCTGATTTTGACCACAATATTCCTCCATAAATAGAATTGTGAAATAATACTATATCTTTTTTGAAAAGAATAATCAATTGGTTCATGAGTATAATTTTAAAAATAATAAGGCTTTATTTTCTTTAAATCTTTCTGAAAAAGCATTATAATTTAAGATATCTGGAGAATTTCACTATGTTTAGAACTTTGAGATTTAAATTCATTGCAGGATTTGCATCTTTCATTTTAATATCCCTTGTCATCGTTTCAGCCATATCAACCATGAGCGTCATAAAAACCGCTGAAGAATTTGCGGAAATTCAGGGAGTTCCCGTGGTCGAAAAAGTCTGGAACTACATTGACGGCGACAAATTTGAAAATCTTGCAAAAAGTCTGGATCGCGACAGCCAGTGGGCAGAAGAAACCCGGCTGTGGATGCTGGAAGTTGCAAATTCGGTGGGCTGCTCATACCTTTTTACCATGGCGCCAGTTTCGGGTACAACTTACCGCTACATAATCGACGGAAGCTGTGATCCCAGCGACACCGAAAATTATTCCCCCATGGGAAGCGAAGAAGACATAAAATCATGGAGCTCAGCCCCCTTCGACACCATGAAAACCGGCGAGCTCACCACATCAGGCGTAACATATCAGGAAGGCTGGGGCTGGACAGTTTCAACATACAAAGCTATTAAAAATTCCCGGGGCACAACCGTCGGTTTTGTCGGCTGTGACTTTGAGATTTCTTCCATAATCAGGACAATCAAAATCCGGGCCTTTACAATCGGAGCCTGTGGCCTTATTCTTCTGTTTATCGGGGCCGCGATTCTTTACATTTTCACAAACGTGATTTTCGGCTCAATGAAATTAATCTCCAGCGAAATGAAGCAGATTTCTGACGGACAGGCTGACCTGACCCACAGAATCCCGGAAAAAGGCAATAATGAACTTACAGACCTGGCCCGAAACTGCAATAAAGTCATTCAAAGCATGGCAAATCTCGTTGAAACCCTGCAGCAGGAAACAAGCGTTCTTCTAAATTCAGGCTATAAACTTTCGGAACGCATGACTTCTTCCCTTTCTCAGATTTCAGGAGCAGCAGACGACGTAACCGAAATAAATTCCCAGATTTCTTCCCAGGCCCACAAAGTTGAGCTCATAGCCGGGGGAATCAATTCCGTTAAATGCGAGATTTCAAATCTGGATGAAAGAATCAATGAGCAGGCAGGAGCCATTTCAGAAAGCTCAAGCGCAATAGAACAGATTTCACAGAACATAAATTCCGTAAGCCATAACGTAGACACAATAACCCATGAATATGAAATACTTACTGAAGAAGCCCATAACGGCGCAAAGCTTCAGGAAGAAGTTTCAAGCCAGATAGACGAAATCTCAAAACAGTCGGAAAACCTCAATGAAGCAAACCAGGCAATTGCGGCGATTGCGGAACAGACAAACCTTCTGGCAATGAACGCGGCCATAGAAGCAGCCCATGCAGGTGACGTCGGAAAGGGATTTTCGGTCGTAGCAGATGAAATCCGTGCCCTTGCCGAAACTTCCGCCACCCAGTCAATGGAAATCAAAAATCTTCTTGACGGCATTTCCGAGGCAATTCAGGGAATAGTAGAGTCTTCAAGGCAGTCAAGCGAATCTTTTGAGAGAGTCGGCTCAAAAATTTCCAGAATTGATTACATGATGAAGGAAGTCAAAGGCGGAATGGCTGAAGAAAAGGCTGGAGTCCAGAACATACTTCAGACAATGCAGAGTCTGGATCAGTCACGAAGACAGATTGAAGGTGCCTCTGGAAACATGAAGGAAGCAAGTCAGTCTGTTTTTGAGGGAATTTCAGAGCTCAAATCGATTTCAGAAGTCACCCTTCAGAACTCCCAGAGAATTACGGATGCAATCAGCGACATGAAGTCGGCAGCAAACGAAGCGTCAAGTGCAAGCGAAACCTCAAATGACGCCACACAGAAAGTAGTTCACATGATAAACGGCTTTAAGGTAAGGTAGCTAAAAGCCGGAATTTGAGCTGACGCACAGGGTTTCACCTGTTACAGGGTGCTGAAAAGAAAGGCTTTTTGCATGGAGCATAATCCGTTCATAAGGAAGGGAGCCGTAAAGGACATCGCCTAAAATAGGAATTCCAAGCGAGGAAAGATGCACGCGAATCTGATGGGTTCTGCCTGTAAGAGGCCGGCATTCCAAAAGCAGAAAAGAAAAGCCCTTAAAGTCCGGATTTGTATCAAGAGCAAGGGAAGCAGCATCTATTTTTTTTAATACGGTAAATTCAGTTTTAGAGGAAAG
>NZ_JAFRNB010000133.1 GCF_017430385.1 Treponema sp. | reverse complement strand
TTCTGTATCAGGGCCACAAGGACCTGTTGGACCTGCTGCCCACCAGTTGTCAGAAGCCGGAAGATATGCGATTTTGTCTTCTGGCATGCCGTTCTCTTTCCAGTAGCCGGCAGCTTCTTCATCACGAGGAGCATTTTCATCACCTGCAAAAACAGTTACGGAAAGTTTTTTTGGATCGAGAGCAAGCCAGTCTTTGCTTGTAAGGAATTCGTAAGAGAAAGCAATTGATTCTTTTTTGAAATAGTCGCCCAAAGACCAGTTTCCGAGCATTTCGAAACAGGTGAGGTGGCTTGGGTCGCCAACTTCTTCGATATCACCTGTGCGGATACATTTCTGGTAATCAGTTAATCGGGTTCCCGCCGGGTGCTTTTCGCCAAGCAAATACGGAACGAGCGGGTGCATACCAGCCATCGTAAACAAAACTGAAGGGTCATTTTCCGGAATCAAGCTCTGTCCAGAAATCTCAACATGATTCTTTGATTTAAAAAACTCAATGTACTTTGAGCGTAATTCATTAGCAGTCATAGCATAATACCTTACTACTTTTTCAAAATAAATTCTACTCGCCTGTTTTTCCAGCGGTCTTCAAGAGCCGTTGAAAGCGTTGCGGGATTTTTACTACCATTACCGACAGCCTTAAGATTTGCAGCAGGCACGCCGTCTTTTACGAGCCAGTCACGGACATACTGAGCGCGCTGCTCAGAAAGGAGCTTAACTTCATCCTCTTCCTTCTGGCTTCCAGAAAGATTGTTTGCGTTTCCTTCGATTTGAACGCTGTAATCACGGAATTTTTTGAGGATTTCAGAGATTCGCCCCAAGACTTTGACATTATTTTCAAGAGTCTTTTGGTCGAGACCTTTTGTTTTTCCATCATAGTTCGGATTCTGCATGAGCTCTTCGGTTGTTTTGAAATCCGCCGCATCACTTCGGAATGTAATAGAAGGAACTTGGATTTTAACTCGCTCGCCTTCACGCACGACAAGAACATCAACTTTTACAAAACCTTTTACCGTGCTTGAAAGATTATTTGAATCAGTTACCGTAAATTCATAAGGATAATCCGTAGCCGACTGAACGACCTCACCACGAGCACTCTTTCCATCCCAAACGATTTTTTCCTGGAGTTTATCAGTGCCTTTTGTCGTCCAGAATGGCTTGAGCGTTGCCGGATCTTCGACAGTGAAAGACCAGCCCTTCAATGGAGAATCACACTCCGCCTTGACCATAACAGTAAGCTCATCATATTCACCATCGCCATCAGGAGAGAAATATTGCGGAGAAATTCCAACGGAAAGTTTTGGTTCTTTTGAATTCTGAGAAACTTTTGATTCCGTAAAAGACTGAATCTCTTCAACTTTTTCAACTTCATCGTCTTTTGGAGGCGTATATTTTTTTAGGACAAGTGGCGGAACAGATTCCTGATAAAAACCTTCAGGGCTTATCACGGCAGAATACAGCAGAACGGTGTCCTTATCCTTTTCAGACTGGAACGCGGGAATGTAAGAGCCTTTGAAAAATGGAACCTCATGCAAAGAGCGGAACTGGAGAAGCGTGCTCCCAGCAATTTCATTGTCCGTGAACCTTCCAGAATCATAAGAAGTTTTACCGTTTGCAGTGTATGTACCTTCTGAGAATTTTAGAATCGTGCTATCGTTTGTTTCCCAAGTACCTTGCTTGACAAGTTTCTCAATACATTCAGACTGCTTCGTTTTTGATTCTTTTTTAACATCCCTTGAAACGAATTTTTTGTAATTTCCATCCCATTGAGTGCTTTCATTAATCAACATGCGGACATCATCTTGAAGTTTGATTTTGATTTCGTCCGTGCTGACCAGAGAAATGTCAAAACGCCTCTGGAGATTTTCGATTGACTTGTTTACCGCAGAAAAATAGATTCCGTTGCGGCGGAGAGTGCTTTTTAACCAGGAATAAACTTCCTCAGAATCCTCGTACTCAAAAATGATTTCAGCATTGGAAAAATCGAATGAAATATATCTGATGCTTGAACCTGTGTTTTCAGTTTTGTACCAAAGTCCGTCCAGAAATTTTCCAAAAGTTGCTACAGTTCCATCCTGAATTCGGGCAAGCTCCTTTGCTGCAATGCGGTTTCCTGAAACACGGAGAGTTTTTGTAGCGACATAAGCCTGTTCGTCTTCATTCCAGCTGTACATGGTCTGAATTTGATCAAGCTGCGATGATTCAGAATTGATTTTCTTTTGCTCCGAAGTGTAAACCCACACAGGAAAACTTTCACCTTTTGTCTGCGAAAGCTCGTAAGATTCACTACGCGGACTCTGCTGAATGAAAATCGTGCCGTCAGCCTCAAAATCACCAATTGGAGAGAGAACGAATTCCCCCGCCCGGTTGCGGCTTCCCATGAAAATCTTTAGGACGACAGTGCCGCTGTCAGTAATCCCCTGATAGACAAGTGCATTTTTATGATTGCCAAGAACATCCATGCTCGTGCAGGCAAATGTTTTCATCTGCGTGATTTGGGTTGCAATGAAATTTGATCGGACATAACTGCCTGTTTTTGGCTCATACAGGCCGACAATCAGGACAATGTACGGACTTGATGCCGTCTTTACCATATTGATTTGGTCGTCAGCACCATCTCCGTCAATGTCCATTTCGAGCGTTCCGACTAAAGTTTCGCCATTTGAAAGCTGAATAAAAGATGTCTGCTGCAAACCATCAGAATATTCGTTTGTCTGCGTTTTTTCGTCAGCTGCGCCGACCAAAGGAATTACTACACGGGCACGAGAAATTGATGTATTTTTTACAAAAAGGTTCCTGCTGAAAAACAAAAGTGCCAGCAAAGCCGCGGTCAAAACAAAAATGACCGGAATAAAACGCTTCATGGGGAACTATTTTAGCAAAAAAATAAGCTAAAGTACACTAGGAACGCATGTCCCTAAATTCTTTGTTCATAAACAGGAACATCGTGACGGCGATTAAAATTGAGCCGATATCTGCGATTGGCTGCGAGAGAATCAATCCTTCGAGACCAATCAATTTATTCATGATGATGGTACATGGAACAAAGACGAATCCCTGACGGCTGATTGCAAGTGCCAATGATTCTTTTGCTTTACCCATGGCCTGGAACGAGAAGTTCAAAACGAAGAGAATTCCCAGGAATGGGCTGGAATACATGAGTGCACGGAGCATTTTTACGCCCATTTCAATTACAGCTTCGTCTCCGATAAACACGCTTACAATCTGACGAGTAAAGATGAAATAAGCGAAAGTCAAGACAACGCCCGCGATGATATTGCACAAAACGGCGAATTTCATCGTGTCCTTCATGCGGCGGAAATTTCTCGCTCCGAAGTTATATCCTACAAGCGGCTGAACCCCTGCACCCAAACCAAGCTGCACGAAAACTACGAGCATGTTTGCCTTCATCGCGATTCCCATGCCTGCGACGGCAACATCACCGTAAGTTACGAGGAATGTATTCATGAGGATATTGCTCAAACTCATGAGGATGTTTGTGATTGAAGCCGGCAAACCGATTAAAAGAACGCCTTTTAAAATTCCGTTACGAATTGCGAAATATTTTGGGCTTAATGTTAGGACTGAACCAGGCTTACAGACATGAATGAAAAAGAAGAGAATTGAAACAAGATTACCGATTACA
Organism: Treponema sp.; assembly: GCF_017430385.1. GTDB lineage: Bacteria > Spirochaetota > Spirochaetia > Treponematales > Treponemataceae > Treponema_D. The sequence goes on along the minus strand of NZ_JAFRNB010000133.1, from coordinate 26,359 downwards.
GTTGCAATTGCAGCACCGGCAACACCAAGACCGAGGCATGGGATTCCGAGGAAAGAATCAAGGATGAAAATAGGATCGAGGATGATGTTTGCCACCGTTCCGGCCATCATTCCTTTCATTGAGCTTTGAGCCGCACCTTCTCCACGAATCAAGTTTGTGAAAGCCGTGGAAATTACGATTGCAGGACCGCCATAAGCAATCCATGAGAGGTATGACTTTGCAAAGCCGAAAGTGTTTTCACTTGTACCGACAGCATTGAGAATCTGTGCCATAAAAGTAAGCATCAGAATCGCGCCGATTACACCTGTGGCAAAACCCGCGTACAAACAGAACGAGCTGATTTTCTTTGCCTTGTCATATTGCTTTTCACCAAGAGCACGGCTGAGAAACGAGGATCCGCCCATACCAAAAATATTGCCGGCAGCCATAAAGAACAAAAATACAGGAGTCGCCACACTCACCGCAGCAACCTGATTAGGATCACCCGTTCTTCCTACGAAAAATGTGTCTACCATATTGTAAAAAACAGCAACAATCATGCTCAAAACGGTAGGAAGAGCCAGCTTGAAGACCGCCTTTGGAATCGGGTCTTTTTCAAAAACATCGATATTCTTTAACATAGTGGAAATTTAGCAGAAAATGCTAAAAAATGTCAACAAATGCAATTAGATGTCGAAACAAAAAAACGGCTTTCCGCCAGGAACGCGCCATCAAACATCGCAGTGAGCAAAGCTCAGGCGAGTTTGTGTCGCAACCCCGACTCCAGCCGTTTTTTGCCTTAGCAAGCTATAGGCATTTGGTGCCATTTTAGACCTTAAACTTATCAACCTGCTCGCCAATCTTGCTGATTGAGTTGTTGATTTGGTTGGAAACTTCTGTTAAGGCAGCACCGGTTTCGTTGATTTTTCTTGCACCGATTGCCATTTCTTCCATACTCTGGCTCATTGTCATAGCCGCATTCTGAAGCTGCTGAACTTCCTTGAGAATCATCTTGTTGCCCTCGGACATTTCGTTTGAGGCATTTCGGACTTCAACAGTGCTGTCGTTCATTGTGTGCAAAGCTTCGGTAATCTGCTGTGAACCTTCGTTCTGCTCTTCCATTGCGGCACGAATCTGCATGACAAGCGCATCAGTCTCTTCAAGCTTTCGGGAAACGGCTTCAAATGCAATCGCCGACTCGCCGGAAGCAGAAACGACCTGATTGATTGATTCCTTGATGTTGGAAAGCTGATCACCGATTGTCTTTGACTGAGCCGTAGATGTCTCGGAAAGCTTACGGATTTCATCTGCGACGACTGCAAAGCCTTTTCCTGCTTCGCCCGCATGAGCCGCCTCAATAGCCGCGTTCATAGCAAGAAGGTTTGTCTGGCTTGCGATTGCCGCGATTGCAACATTCGCCTCCTGCAACATCTGTGACTGACTTTCGATTTCAGTGATTCGGTCATTGACGGCCTTTTGCTTTGAAATACCCGTCTGTGAATTAGAACGAAGCTCACTGAATGAGTGTGCCATCTTTTCCATAGAACCGTTTACAGAAGAAATGTTTCCTATCATCTCCTCGACGGCCGCACTCGCCTGGGTTACGCCGCTTGACTGTGATTCAATCATGCGCTCCAAAGACTCGATGTTTGAAGCAATCTCATTGACCGCACCCGCTGTCTGTGAGACAGATTGATTCTGACCGTCAATCTGATGCTTCATTGAATCAATGTTCGCGATAATCTGAGTGATTGAACTTGAAGTGTCCTGCGTAGCCCCGGAAAGATTTTCACCAGCAACCATAAGCTCGTCTTTTGAAGATTTGACATCGCCGATAATTGCCTGCAATTTTGAAGCAAATGCGTTGAAACCTTTTACGACATAACCAATCTCATTTCTAGAGTCGATTTCGATTCGTTTTGTCAAATCCGCATCGCCAGAAGCAATTCCACTAATCGCGCCTTCTACTATAGAAAGAGGCTTGAGGGAAGCAATCAAAAGGAATCCGGAAATCAATGCAAGGGCAGAAACACTTACAACCGCAAAAATAATCATAAGATTTCGGATATTGTTGACCAATTCGTAAATCTGAACGTCAGGAATTGCAAGCGCAAATCCCCATGGAGTGCCTTCAATCGGACTGTAAACAATCAAATCTTCGCCTTTGCGCTCCGATGCAGCTGTCCAAATTTCACCAGACTGTCCGCTAGTAACATTCTTCATGGCTGTAATAAGACTTGCATTTTTGCCGTCCTCTTTAAGATCCGTTATAAGATTCTTCTGCATAATCCAGTCTTCGCGAGGATGTGCGATAACCATACCGTCACCTGCGACCAAAAATCCATAACCTTCTTTTCCGATTTTAATCTGGCTGATTTCTTTTGTGATGGTTCCCAAACTTACGATGCCGGTCACCATTGCAAATTTTTTGCCGTTTCTGTCGCGAAGAGGGCTTGAAACATGAATTACAGGCTTTCCGGTCGTTTTTCCGATAACAGGATTGTCGATGAATCGTTCCTGTCCATCATGCATGATGGCCTTAAAATAATCACGCTCCTTAATGTCGGTTGTGCTGCCCAAATCTGTGTAAGCCTTTCCGTTAGTATCTGTAATCATAACATAGTCAAAATCACCACGCATTGATGTATGTTCGGGATCCTGAAGCCATTCAGCACAAGCCTTAAAGTCACCTTCTTTTACTATGTCAGAGTGAATATATCCGTTCAGCTCACGGAAATATCCGTTCAAATCATTGCGCAAAGCAACAGAATACCCCTGCATCATGTTCTCATACATGTGGAGATCTTCCGCAATAATATCCTTTTTAGCATTTGATGTGACAAATGCAACCTGAATAGCATTTACTGCAACGATGACAAGCCCAATAAAAAGAATAAGCCGCCTAACCAAACTAGAACGCATTTCTTTTTTGGCTGGATCCAATTTTTTTGACATAAAAAAACTCCTATAAACAGAAAGTCTATAGGAGTAATTATAGCACAGCTTTAGCTTATTTCAAGAAAATCTTTTCTTAATTTTAAACTTTGAATTGATCTACCTGCTCACCAATTTTATTGATTGATGTGTTCATCTGGCCTGCAACTTCGGTGAGTGCCGCTCCAGTCTCGTTGATTTTGCGTGCACCAACAGCCATTTCTTCCATACTCTGGCTCATTGTCATAGCCGCATTCTGGAGCTGCTGAACTTCCTTGAGAATCATCTTGTTGCCCTCGGACATTTCGTTTGAGGCATTTCGGACTTCAACAGTGCTGTCGTTCATTGTGTGCAAAGCTTCGGTAATCTGCTGTGAACCTTCGTTCTGCTCTTCCATTGCCGCCTTAATCTGCATGACAAGGGCATCGGTTTCTTCGAGTTTGTGAGAAACTGCCTCAAATGCAATCGCTGATTCACCGGAAGCAGAAACAACCTGATTGATTGATTCCTTGATATTGTTGAGCTGGTCGCCGATTGTCTTTGACTGTGCCGTAGATGTCTCGGAAAGCTTACGGATTTCATCTGCAACGACTGCGAAGCCCTTTCCTGCCTCGCCCGCATGTGCAGCCTCGATAGCCGCGTTCATGGCAAGAAGATTTGTCTGGCTTGCGATTGATGCGATGGCGACATTTGCTTCCTGGAGCATTTCTGACTGAGACTCAATCTCAGAGATTCGGTCATTGACGGCCTTTTGTTTTGAAATACCAGCCTGAGAATTTGCCCGAAGTTCATTGAATGAGCCGGCCATCTTTTCCATAGAACCGTTTACAGAAGAAATGTTTCCAATCATCTGCTCGACGGCCGCACTTGCCTGAGTTACGCCGCTTGACTGTGACTCAATCATGCGCTCCAGGGACTCGATGTTTGAGGCAATCTCATTGACCGCCCCGGCCGTCTGATTGACTGACTGATTCTGAGTGTCAATCTGATGCTTCATGCTCTCGATATTTGCAATAATCTCCGTGATTGAGCTTGCCGTGTCCTGCGTAGCCCCGGAAAGATTTTCACCAGCAACCATAAGCTCGTCTTTTGAAGATTTGACATCGCCGATGATTGCCTGCAATTTGCCTGCAAATTTGTTGAATCCGTTTACTACATCGCCAATTTCGTCCTGAGATTTAAGCTCGATTCGTTTTGTAAGATCAGCATCGCCAGAAGAAATATCGTTCAAAGTGACCTTAACGCCGTTGAGAGGTTTAAGAAGCACTCTGAGGAAGACAGTTGCAACAATCACAAGAAGAACTACAAGACCTGCAATAATAGGAATGATGATATAGATAATTTGCCGCATGATGTTCGTGACGACATCCGTAGATTTTGCAACGAAGAGCATTCCCGAAATAGTGCCGGACTCATCTTTTACAGGAGCATAAACCGTGAGATAGTTTTTGCCATTGATTGTGTTTGCACCCTCGTAACGCTCCCCATTGCCAAGAACCTTGTTTACGATAGCCTGATTGTCGAGCTTTGTTCCGACCAAATTTGCGCCAAGAGTCGTTGAAGCACGGACATTTCCTTCAAACATGGTACATTCGACTTTGTAAGAATTTTTGATTGCGTTTACAAATTCCGGATCCGTCATGCTGAAAGTACCGACTACAGTACCGACTATTTTATTATCCTTGCTGATTGGATAGGCATAAACAAGGCTGTAGTTATAAATTTCTGTGGCTTCATAGGAATATTCTTTGTTGCCGATGAGAGCCCGTGAAACTGCATGAGAACCAGAAAGGTTGACGCCGCGCCTGCCATTTCCGCCGACAACAATACCACTTGCATCTGTTACCAGAAGGAAATCAATATCGAGTACTTTTTTCTGCTCTACAGCAAGGGTGTTAGCAGTCTCAAAATCTCCGGCCGCAAGAGCAGCGGAAAGACGGGTTTTGTCAGCAAGAACAAGCGTTGAATACTGAAGCTGTTGCCGCCAGTTATCAAGCGTGTCCATGACACCAAGTTCCGTTGTCTCCAGATTTTCCAGAGTCATTGTTGAAACTTCGCTTCCTGTTATTTCTGAAGCAACAAATCCTACGGCTGCAGATGCAACGACAATCGCCGCGGCCGCAAGAAGGCTTATTTTTGTAGAAAGTTTTAAACTTTTCATTTTTCGCTCCTCATTTAAAGATAATCCCACCTTTTTGAAATCTTTAAATTGTCTCAAATTATTATCGGTAAATTTTTTAAATCTGTCAAATTTTTTAGGGTTATCAGAGGATTAAATTCAGAAAATATAAGAAAAAGACTTGGATTAGAAAAGATAATTCAAAATCATGTAAAACAAAGTGCCGCCAAAGATACTAATCATAGCGTTGTTTTTCCATACATGAAGAAGAACGGTTAAAAACACGGAAACAAATGCACAAACAATAGAAGAAAGTTCATCGATATTCCGGCCATTAACAAAAATCAAATCAGTTGTGTATGACTTTAGACATGCAATAAAAAGAACCGCAATTGAGAGAGCCGGAATAAATTTTTCGATAAAGGAAAAGAATTTAGGAGTCTTTCGTCTTGCAAAAATCAAAAAAGGCAAGAGACGAAGAAGAAACATCATGAATCCGATTGCAAAAGTTGCGATTAGTGCCTCGTTTACCGTGAGCTTCATTTTCGCCCCCTTCCTCGTATCAAAATCATGACTGCGATTCCAAGGCAAAGCCCTGCAAGAATCACATACTGTCCCGGAAGAATGATTCGGCCGTCAATTTTGAGATAAGAAAGAGCAACCGCAACAGCTGTTGTGAGCAAGCCGACAAAAGATGGAAGAAAATCTTTGCTCGCACGGATTTGATTTATCATCAGCACGACGAAAAGTGCCGTAAGCGCAAAATCAACGCCGTTCAAGTAGCCATCTGGAATTGAATTGCCAATTAAAGCCCCGACCAGAGAGCCAACCACCCAATATGAATAATTGAAAATCGAAACGATGGCAAGATATGAACCTTTGTCAGCATCCGGGGGAATGTTGCATGAAGAGACAAGGGCAAAAGTTTCGTCAGTGATTGTAAAAATCAGTGGAATTTTCCATTTTCCTGTTCCGCGATAAGACTCAATCAATGAAAGTGAGTAAAAAACATGCCTTAAACCTATAAAAAATTCGATTCCAAGAAAAGTGAAGAGGGAAGCCCAAAAAGATGTGACGCCGAGAATGCCTGATGCAAACAATGCGATTCCGATGTACTGCCCCGTTCCTGAATAAATCACGAGACTCATTACAACGGCAAGCCACCATGGAAAACCTGCGTTCACAACAACAAGACCGAAAGGAATTCCAATCGCCATATAGCCGAAAAAAACAGGCATTGTGAGTTTAACCGCTCTTCTGAAATTTGAAGAATCAAGCATTGCCTTATCTTAAAACGAAAACTTCTTTTCTTCAATTATTTTCTATATATTTAGACATTTTTTTCAAATTCTTATTGCAAACTTTGTGTTTAACATCTATTTTAATTGTATGAAAGGCAGTCAGGTTTCGATTCAGAATGTTCACAAACAGTTCGGAGATTTTGTCGCTCTCGACAACATTGATTTTACTATTAAACAAGGCGAATTCTTCACGCTTTTAGGCCCTAGTGGCTGTGGAAAGACAACTCTTCTCCGCATCCTTGCAGGCTTTGAATTCCCAGATGAAGGCACAGTTCTCTTTGACGATGTGGATGTCACTGAACTTCCACCGAACAAACGCCATTCCAACACGGTTTTCCAGAATTACGCACTTTTCCCGCATCTCAGCGTTTACGAGAATATCGCGTTCCCGCTCCGACTCAAAAAAATCGATAAAAAGACAATCGACGAAAAAGTAAGGCATTATGTCCACCTTGTCGAGCTTGACGAGCACATCTTTAAAAAACCGAACCAGCTTTCGGGTGGTCAGAGGCAGCGAGTCGCAATCGCACGAGCATTGATTAACGAGCCAAAAGTCCTTCTTTTGGACGAGCCTCTTTCGGCCCTTGACGCAAAACTGCGCTCAAATCTTCTGGTCGAGCTTGATCATCTCCACGACAAAATCGGAATCACCTTCATTTTCGTAACCCACGACCAGAGCGAAGCCCTTGCAGTTTCAGACCGAATCGCAGTAATGAATCACGGCCATGTTCTGCAGGTTGGCTCTCCGTTCGAGATTTATGAAAGCCCGGCAACTCAGTTCGTAGCACAGTTCATCGGTGAGACAAATCTTTTTGAAGCAAAAGTCGTAAAATGCGAAAGCTACAAAGTTCCCGGCAAAGCCGACATCGAGCACATGGTCACTCTCAACGTTCCTGCACTCGGAATGCAGGCTCAGCTCAAAGGCGACACTCAGGCAACAAAAGAAGAAGACAAAAACATCCTCGTCACAGATTACGAGCACACAGATGAAGGCCAGCAGGTTGCATTCACAGTCCGCCCGGAAAAAATCCGAATCACACTCGAAGAACCGGATGTAAGGGGCCGCAAGGACATCAATGTGTTCAAGGGAATCGTCGAAGAGCCGGTCTACACTGGCTTCCAGTCAAAATTCTATGTAAAGCTTGAAAAAACAGGCACAATCGTCAAAGTTTTCAAGCAGCACCAGAATTATCTTGATGAAGGCCCGGAGATTCAGTGGAAGGACACAGTCTACATCTCATGGTCAGCCGAAGACGGCTACATTGTCGAAGATATTGAAAAGTGAGAAGTTAGCAGGGAGCAGTTAGCAGTTTTTCGTGCTTCGCGCGCCTTAATTCCCAACTAGCCAAAAAGGAGGATAAAGCCATGCCGCCACACAGTTACAAAAAGCCGCTCGGACGGAGCATTTCTATAGGTTGTATTGTCTTTGTCGCGCTTCTCTGTCTTGTCTTAAGCCTCGTGAATCAGGCGACTTATAAGCGAGGGCTTTATGCCCGCTATGAAGAACATATTCGTGACCTTCTCACCTTTGTGCAGAGCCAGATTGATACCGATGACCTTGCAAATTGCATTAAGACAGGCGAAAAATCTCCTAAATACCTTGAGCTTCAAAAATTCATGGATACTTTCAAGGACAATGTGAAACTCCAATACCTTTATGTAATCCGCCCTTTAAGCAAAAACCCGCCTGACAATGTTATGAATATTATCGCCGCGATGAGCAGCTACGAAAAAGAATTCATGCCCGAAATGAAAGTAGAGCTGAACGGGCTTACTGGCGAAGAATATTCTATCGAATGCGTCAGCGAATATCTGAAAGCGGCGGAGAAAAAAGAAATTTCCTTTTTTTCGGACTCTTGGGTGAAAAACGGAGTTGTTTACATGATGTACACAGGCTCGCTCCCGATTTTTACTTCTTCGGGCGAATACATCGGCCTTTTATGTGTTGACATCGACATTACGGAAATCCGAAAAGTCATCAAGGAATCCACGCTTACCAACATCATCTTGATTCTCATACTCGGTCTTACTTTTATCACGCTTTTCATAATCTGGGCGCATTACAACATCGCAAAGCCGATTCAAAAACTGGAAAACAGCGTGACGACATTCGCATATCAGCATAAGGGAAAAGAAGATATTGACTCGCTCGTGATTGAAGACCCGAACATTCATACGAATAACGAAGTCGAATCGCTTGCAAATGCGGTCGTAAAAATGTCAAAAGATATGCGCGTATATGTTGAGAATATAATCGAAGCCGAAAGCAAGGCGCGTACGATGAGCGAACTGGCGAACAAAGACGCGCTTACCTGCGTCAGAAACAAAACCGCCTACGATAACTACGCCGAAAATGTAATAAACAAGCAAATCAAGGAAGGAACTGCGGAATTTGCCGTGGCTATGGTTGACTTGAACCACCTTAAAAAAATCAACGACACTTACGGGCACGAGCACGGAAACGACTACATAAAAATGTCGTGCAATGTAATCTGCCACATTTTCGCCCACTCTCCCGTTTTCAGAGTCGGCGGAGATGAATTCGTCGTGATTTTAAAAGGCGATGATTTTAAAAACCGAAAGAAACTTCTGACCGAAGCGACCGATGTTTTTAAAAACACCAGCGCGAACGAGAGCGCAAATCCATGGGAACGGCTTTCCGCCGCAATCGGCATTTCGGACTTTAATTCCCAGACCGACAAAAGCATAAACGATGTTTTCAACCGCGCCGATGAAGCCATGTACGCAAACAAAGTCGCGATGAAAGCGGTGAGAGAAGAGTAAGGAGATTTTTATATGAAAAATAAATTGCACAAAGCGAATCCTGGCCCATTTTACAGCTACCCGATGGGGCTTTGGTTCTCGCTGTTTTTTATCGTGCCGCTCGCGATTATCGTGGCTTATTCTTTCATGAAACGCGATATGTTCGGCGGTGTCATTCATGAATTCACGCTTGACGCTTACAAGCAGATGTTTTCTGCCGCTTATGCAAGAATTTTCCTGCGCACTCTTTGGATGACGGTGGTAGCTACATTTATTTCAATTCTGATTGCCCTTCCCTGTGGCTACGCGATTGCCCGAAGCCGCCACCAGACCGCGCTTTTGATTTTGGTAATTGTGCCGTTCCTCACAAACTCGTTGATTCGCATTTTTGCGTGGATGACGATTTTGGGCGAAAACGGCACTCTCAACGGAATCTGTGAAATTTTCGCAAAATTCTGCTTCTTCGTTACCCGAAACAGCGACGGCGTTTTTGTTCCGCACAAATTCATGTTCACGAAATTTGCAGTCGTTCTGGTCAGCATTTACATGTATCTTCCTTATGCAATTCTGCCGATTTTCACATCTGTTGACCGCTTCGACTTCACGCTTCTTGAGGCCGCACGCGATTTGGGAGCGACAAAAGCCGGCTCGATTCTCCGCATAATGATTCCTGGAATCAAATCGGGCATCATCAGTGCGCTCATCTTCACATTCATTCCAATTTTCGGAAACTACACAGTTCCGCAAATTATCGGCTCGACCGAGAGCTACATGCTCGGAAACATCATCATGGATCAGATTCAGAAAGCACGAAACTTGCCTCTCGCTTCTGCATTCAGCGTAGTCCTTACGGTTGTGAGTATGGCGGCGATTTTGTTCATGATTTCTTCGGACAAGAAGGAAGCAAGCCTCAAAAAGATGAAAAATTGAAAGAAAAATTACATCCCTGTAATTTTTCTTTCTGACGAGTTTTTGCCCGCAAAAACTCGCCCGTCTGCCGCATCCGTGCGGCTAAGCAATAGGAGTTTACAATATGGATTTTTTAATCAGCGTAATTCTTTCATTTTTAAAACGAAATCCTGTCGCAAAAGCCGAGGGAAACAAACACGCAAAACGCGACTGGAAAAAACGCGGTCGTGCATTCTCATTCTCAAACACAGTCCTTGTAATCGCGCTTCTGTTCCTTTTTTTGCCGCTTTTCGTGATCATCTTCTATTCTTTTAACGCATCGAAAGGCTCTCGTTTTACAGGCGTTTCTTTTATCTGGTACGAAGAACTTTTCCTAAAATCAGGCCGCTTGTGGATGTCTCTTCTTTACAGCGCAGTCGTTGCCCTTGTCTCAGCAGCACTTTCAACAGTTTTGGGAAGTCTCGCCGCTATCGGAAACAACTGGTACAAATTCTTCGGGCGCAATTACATTCAGTCAGTCAGCTTTTTGCCAATGGTTTTGCCGGAAGTCATCATGGGTGTTTCCCTTCTTATCTTCCTCAGCGGAATCCATATAAATCTCGGCTTGGGCACAATCATCATCGCGCACACAACTTTCTGTCTTCCGTTCGTTTATCTCATGGTCTCAGCCCGCGTTGACGAATTCGACTATTCAATCATCGAGGCGAGCCATGATTTGGGCGCAAACGAAACTCAGACACTCTTCAAAGTAATCATTCCTGCAATCATGCCAGGAATCATGTCGGGATTTATGATGAGCGTCACCATGTCTATAGAAGATTTCGTAATCACATCTTTAGTCAACGGAAATGTTGAGACTTTGCCAATTTATGTTTATAATATGATTAGGCACGGAGTAAGCCCTGTAATCAACGCGCTCTCCTTCGTACTTATTTTATTAATCGGCGGTCTTGCGGTCTTGCTCCGAAAGAGCTTAAAAGGATTCGCAGCAGCACATTAATTTTTTTGGAGAAAAAGCATGAAACTTTCTTCTAAAATCGCAATGGCGGTGCTTGGTTGCGCCGCACTCTTGGGTCTTTCTTCTTGTGGGCAGAAAAAGACGTTAAAGCTTTTCACTTGGACTTATTACACTCCGACAAGCGTAGTTCAGGAATTTGAAAAGGAATTCAACTGCAAGGTCGTAATAACAGAATACGACTCTAACGAAACAATGTTCAACAAACTCGTGAACGGCGGCGCAAAAAGCTTCGATATCGTAGTTCCTTCACAGGACTATGTTTCAATCATGATGAAGCGCGGAATGTTCCAGCCAATCGTGCAGTCAAAATTCACAAACCGCAATAAAATCAACCCGAAAGTTCTCGAAAAAATCACTTATGACCCTGAAATGGTCTATGCAGTCCCATATTATTTTGGAGCAGCAGGCATCGGTGTAAACAAAAAGAAGGTTCCGGCAGGCGACTACGAGCGCACATGGAACATTTTCGCAGACCCACGCTTTAAGGGCCATGCCTCAATGATGGACGATTACCGCGAAGTCATCGGTGACGCACTCAAATACAAGGGATATGCCGTAAGCACAACAAACGACGAGGAAGTTACCGAGGCAGTCAACCTTATCAAAGAAAAATGGCTCCCGAACATCGTCAAATTCGATGCCGAAGGATTCGGAAAAGATTTCGCAGCAGGCAACTTGTGGCTCTGTCACGGATATGCCGAAGTTATGTACGGCGAAGTTCCAGAAGATGAATGGGAAAGCACAATCGACTTCTTTATCCCGGAGCAGGGCGGTGCATCTTACCTCGACAGCATGTGTATTCTCAAAGATTCACAGAACGCAGAACTCGCCACAGAATTCATCAACTACATTCACAACCCAGAGAATTACGCACAGTTCCTCGACTTCTTCTGCTTCCCATGCTTCGTAAACCTTGAAGCAGAGCAATACATGAAGACAAAGCCACTCTATCCGGCAAGTGCAATGGACAACTGCGAGCTTAAAGACGACCTCGGCGAAAACCTGGATGTCTACTACAAAAAATGGGAAAGCTTGCGATTGCAGCTCAACTAAAAAATTAGGGGGGAAAGCCTTCCCCCTGGGGTGCACGCTGTTGCACCCACACCCCCATCTACGGGGACACCCCGTAACGCCCCAAATTTCATTCCTTAAAATTCATTTTTTGCTCGGCCTTTTCTACAAAACTTTCGCCCCAGTATTCACAAAGCATGGCTCTGGCTTCTGTCTGGAGTTCGGGGATTACAGTCTCCTTCATTTGCTTCAAATTGTTCGCGAGATAATATCTGGTCATTGCCCGGATTTTCTCAACCTCATCGTCCTCAATCTTGTGAGATTCTATCCATTGCGAAATAATTGTGAAAACGCTGGAAGTTGAGCAGACCATCTTCCATTTTTGGAGCGTATCGATTTTGCGCTGGCTCGACATTCCTGTGTTCACGCGGTAACGGTAAACTTTCGCCTCAATTCCGATATAAGATTTTGCGTACTGCGAAAGGAAAAAGAACAAAAGCACATCATCGGCCATGTTGCACTGAGTATATGGAATATTTTCATAAGCACGGAGCCACAAATCTCGTTTGATCAGCTTTCCCCATGTGTTCGCTGTGAAACTACCGTCCATGAGCCACTTTCGAAAAACCTGCTGTCCTTCGAACTTGCCATAAAAAATCTTACCATAACGATTTTCTTTAGTAGGAATAAAGCTGCCGTTTTCATCAAAAGTTCCTGCCGTGGAAGTGCCATGAACAATATCAAAAGATTTTTTTGGCTCGGAAGGCACAAAACAGGCCGAATTAAACAATGCCGTCAAAGCTCCGCATTCCATTTCGTCGTCAGAATCAACTTGCGTCATGTAAAATCCCAGTGCCTCGTAACAAAGGGTTCGCCTAACCTCAATCAGCCCACGATTCTCACGGTTCTCAACAAAACGAATCAGAACAGGCGGAAGATTCGCGGCTTTTCGGAGCTTCTTACATTCTTTTTGAGCAAGCTTGACTATTTGTTTGGCAGAACGCCCATTTTCGTCATGCCCGCGGCTCGCATCACTCACGACAATCACCTCAAACGAAGGAAAATCCTGGACAATCACGGAACGCAAGCACTGAGCAAGAAAAGGCTCTGTGTCAAAAACAGGAATGCAGACAGAAATCAACGGAGAAGTTTTTTGCAACATGAAAAAAGTATAAACGGAAAAAGGAAAATTGAAAACAAAAAAGTTGATGCAAAGAATTTCTCGTAGTTCCCAATTTTTTTTGTACTTTTCTGACTTTTTTTCATTTACATTGCCGAAAATGCAAAAATTCTTGCTATTAATATGCAGAATCCGCAAGGAGCCGGATGGTGGGGCTTGCTCCGCACTGGATTCTGCATATCAAGCTACAACAGGAGTTTTTATGGCAAAAGAATTTATCAACCAAACAGCGGAAGTCACACATATTGAGATGCCGGGCTTTCAGGGAATCGCAACAAACAGAGCATACAAGGACAGTCTCTTCCGAATCATCTACAGCGGGAAGGACGAGCGGAGCAGAAGATAGCTTCTGTCACTGTATAACGCAATCAGCGGGAAAAATTACACAAACATCGAAGATTTACGAATCACGACAATCGAGAATGTGATTTACCTCACTATGAAAAATGACCTGTCGTTCCTGCTCGATTCACAGATGAACCTTTTCGAGCATCAGAGCACTGTCAATCCTAACATGCCGCTCCGAGGGCTGATGTATTTCGGGCAGCTCTACCAGAACGAGGTCAAACGACAAAAGAAAGACATCTTCGGCAGCTCACTCATAAAAATACCTTCGCCGAGATTCATCGTGTTCTATAACGGCGACAGGGAACTTCCAGATACCATAAAATATCATCTCTCGGACTCATTCGAAGTTCCTGACAAATCTGGCGAATTTGAATGGACAGCCACAGTCATAAACATCAACAACAAACGCAATGAATCTCTTCAAAAAAACTGCGAGTCGTTGTATCATTACATAGAGTTCGTTGAGCGAATTCAGTTGAGCCCGCACGGATGCGGGTAAACGGAGATTAACCGCAAGAATTTTCTGAAAGAAAATTCTTGTCGCGACATGGATGTCGCACAACGAGGCCGTAGATTACGCCATCAAGAATAATTTCTTGGAGGGTTTCTTCGAGGAGCAGAAAATGTATATAACGAACAGTTTGCTTACAGAATTTGACCAGGAACTTCACGACCGCTGCACAATGGAGTTTGGATATGAGCAGGGCGTAGCTGATGGCGAAGCTCGTGGTGCGCAGCAAAACGCTATCGCCAATGCGAAAAATTTTCTTCAAGAAGGTGACTCGCCTGAGAAAGTTGCTCGTTGCTGTTCTCTCCCACTAGAACAAGTCCTTGTGCTTAAAAACGAAATGGTACAAGCATAATAAAGCGCCAAAAACAACGCCTTCCAGCTCTATTTTCTTGGAGGGCTTCTTCGAGGAGCAGAAGCTGTCTGAAACTTTCTGCGCGGATAAAAACCAAAGGCTTTACCGCAGTTTAACTCTGCATATTAGGCTTTAGCCATCAGTTCCTCTATGGTTTCTACATAGTCTGTTCCCCAATATTCGCAGAGCATTTCACGGGCTTGGTCGTAGAGTTCAGGAAGGACAGCTTCGTGAAGTTGCTGAAGATTGTTTTTAAGATATAAGTTTGTCATAATACGAAAGCGATTGATTTCCTCTTGCGTGAGATTTTCTGCGGAATTGGATTTTTCATTTATCCATTCGGAAATTATGCTGAAAACGCTTGCAGAAGAACAAATCATTTTCCATCTTTGAAGAGTCGTGATTTTTTTTCCAGCGGTCATGCCAGTGTTTAGGCGGTAGCGATAGACTTTATCTTTTATGCCGACATAAGATTTTGCAAACTGAGAGATGAAGAAAAATAGCAGGACATCTTCTGCTAGGTTACACTCTGTGTATGGAATATTTCCATAAGCCTTTAAGAAAAGCTGTCTTTTAATCAGTTTACCCCATGTGTTTGAGCTGCTTTCCGCTTTTAAAATCCAACAGTCAAGGATTTCCCTACCAAAAAGTTTTCCGTAAAAGATTTCGCCATAGAGATTTTTTTGTGCGGGAATGAAATTGCCCAAAGTGTCAAAACTGCCTGCCGAACTTGTGCCGTGAATTATGTCAAAAGCCTGTTCTGGCACGGCACTATCGAAGCCACTCGCCGCAAAAAGTGCAGAAATAGCACCTTCTTCAAGTTCATCATCGCTATCAAGCTGGGTTATGTAAATTCCTTGCGATTCGTAGCAAAGTGTTCTTCGGACTTCGATAAGCCCCCGGTTTTCATGATGCTCGACGAATTTCAAGGGGACAGGCGGCAGAGAATTTGCTTTCCGCCAGTTGTTGCTTTCTTTTTGCATCGCCCTTACGATTTTTTTTGCGCTCCGTTTTTTTTCGTCATGCCCTCGGCTCGCATCGCTTACAATTACAATCTCAAAAGAGTCAAAATCCTGCCTGACAACAGAGCGCAGACATTGTTCCAGAAAATGCTCAGTCTCAAAAACAGGAATGCAGACAGAAACCAACGGGGCAGATTTTTTCATACAAGCAAAAAATTTGTTTTACTGCGAAATACCAAAGGTAGATACAGAACCAGAATTAGTAATCGTTTTATGCTGAACCTCGCCTTGCCAATCTATATAAGATACCTCGAGAGATTCTATGAGAGCTTTCGTATCACTCCTGCGCGCTTTGCTAGAATTGAAGGAACCTGAGCACATGCAAGCAACAAAAAGCAATGTGCTTTCATTTTCTTTTTTAGAAAATTCAACATCCACATCCTTTGCTTCCATGGCAAAACTCCTCAAATCCACGCTGACAACTCTGTTCGCATTTTTATATCGGAGCGCATCGATAGCGTCGGTATAGAACGCAACGCCGTCATCTGCAATCACAAGCTTTTTCGGTTTTATCGCGATAAATCTTTGAGGATTGTAAAAGGCTGTTTGCGAAAGATTTTTTGAAATAGAAGGCGTATAGAATACATCCTTTCCGAATCCATTTCCCATTTCACCAACAGAGGTAACGATATAAACAGTCTTTCCGTTATCATCAAAATAATAAATTCCTTTAGCGTTGGTATATGAGTTAAAAGCATACAGATATTTATTCTCTACATCGGCCGTCTCATTTGTCCAGCCGTGAAGCTCAATGCTACCATCCTTAACATCCACATCCAAAACCGCACCGCGAGCATAGATAGCATTTGCGGACAGTGGCTCTTCGTCAAAACCTAAATGGGACTGGTTGAACAGGATATAAATGTGGTCATCTTGATAGAGAATATCATTTATATGGCTATAGCTTGACGGGATTTCAGTGGTGATTGTTGCGATTGTGCTAAAAGTCAATTCATCTGGCGTTGAAGGAAGAACCGCCTTTGAGAGGTCATTATCTCTAAACATATACAAAATATTGTCATTAACAACGAAACAATAATTGCCGCTAGATAGACAATCAAATATTACTGGATCTGAAACGCTTCCGTCAGAAACAAGTTTGGTATATTTATAAAGTTTTCCTGATTCTGATATGCCATTTGTAGAATCACCAGATTTGTAGGCATAAACATATAAAGCCCCTGTCGCACGGTCAATCGTAAAGTTCTGTATATTATAGCCAGACTCAATAGAAAGTTCCTTTCCGTCAGAGCCGATTTTCGGGTTTTCGGACAAAACCTTTGTATAATCCTCAGATTCGTCAAGACAGTAGAAATATCCATCTGCATCAAATGTAAAAAGACTAGAAGAAGCAGTGAATTTTGGGGCTATAGCAAGTGAAGCGTTTGGCGAGTCTGTAAGATAGAAGTTGCCTTCTTCATACAACACATATTTCGTATCGGTCACATGCAATTTTGCGGCATCCATCAAAACTGTATTTCCACTCTTTAAAGGGGTGATTGATTCAGACTCTGACAGATAGCCAAAGTATTTTACTTTTGGACTTGCAGTTGAAGAATCCCAGTCAGATTTTATGGCAAGAAGCGCAATCGCTTCGCCCTTTGTGTGGTCGGACTCACTGACAGACAAATTAAGCGTGCCTGTGACGGTGAGTGTCGTTCCGTCTTCGGAAATCTCGTAACTTTTTGAATCCCCACTTGAGTAAATTGCAATCGGGTCTGCGAGGTTGCTATATTCCTCATCTTTTGGATAGTAATAGTCGTAATATTTATTGGCGATTTCGTAGATGTCTGCGTCAGTTGCATTTGTTTTTTTTGCATCAAACATAGCCTTTACAAATTTTGAATCAGCCGAGAACGGATAAATACACATTCCCTCTAAAATCGAAGCTATATCAGCTGAGTCAGCTATGTCACAACCTTCAATATTAATCTTGATTGTAAACGGAAAGTTGAAATAAATATTGTACATTGAAATGGCTAAGGTATTCTCACCGCTTTTAATAGAGATTGTCTCTGATTTGCCTTTCATTTGTACTTCTTCAAAAGATTTGGCCTCTTCACCTTCATGCTGCTCATACGTTCGGATTTTGTATAAGGTCGCCTCAGCATAAAGAGTTGTGCCCTCTGGAATTGAATCAAATTGGAAGCTGAGGCTTTTATTATCCTCAGAATGGAATTCATCGTAAGTCCATGAAATACTCTTTGAGGCCGTAAAGCCCCCTTTGATGGCAAATTCGAATCGATATGAAGTGTATTTGCGTTCCAAATCATCAACTTCATCATTTTCAGATTTGTTTATACCCCCCCCCGTATATTCAACGGAACGAGCGACTGCATTTCGTAGACGATTGGAATCAATAGAAAATCTGATTGAGCCTGTGTTTGAAGATTTTGAACCTAAGTCCGCACAGGAAACAAGACCGAGTGCGAAAACACACACGAAAGATACCAGAAGTGTAAAAAGTTTTGGAAGTTTTTTAATCATAATCCGCTCCTGCTTTTTAAATTGCTTCAAGATTATATTATGGCACATTTTTGGAATATTTCAAGATTTTGGCGGGATTTTACAAAAGGTTTTTAGTTTTTGCAGATTGTTTTGTTTCTTTCAGGAAAGTGTCTGTAATAGAAGAAGGACCTTCCGCCCAAAGTTTTGTGGAGTCATCATAAATCATTCTGCCGGTGTTTGATTCCATAAAAGAGAGAAGAGCTGAGGATAGAGAAACATTTGTTTTTTCGGCAATTTCCTGCACCGCCAATGTAACGGACAAGTCCATTGCGGCTAAAATTTTTTCGTTCATCGATGAGACTCCAGACTTACCTTTTCAGTTTTCAGGAATTCCAGTTTATCAACAGCGAATTTTGTTCTAAAGCAGAACTGGTCTTTAAGCCTCTCAGGAAGCAAAAGACTGATACAAAAATCATCAGCCTTTGCCGACCCCATTTGTCCATAGAGGTTTGACATATAAGCCACAATCGTTGTGTTCGTATCATCATTTGCAATTTTCCCAGAAATGACATCAAAAGGTTGCATTTTTTCTTTTAACTCTGGAAATGCATTTGTTTTTCTATGTGCGACAACACAATGAAGCCAATCGGAATCTGCAAAATCAAAATAGAAAGTTTTCAATTCAGAAATGTTTTTTAATCTATAAAAAGAAATAAAGCCAAAGCGTTCATTTGCAGAAATCACTCCACTTTCTTTCGCCCTTGATGAAGAGATTTTCGAAAAACTTTTCGCTTGTTCTTTTGAAGATGTAAGATAGAATCCCCCGCCAAAATCCTTAAACTGAGCACATTTTGACAAGTCAGGATTTTCGACAGGACAGTAGCTTCCGTGATAAAGAATCATTCCCTCTTCAAGATGTTTCATAGTGAAGCCCCTTTTGCCAAAAGATAGGCTTTTGTTTCCTCGAAGACGGCATCATCTCCTTCCACATGAAAAATCCCAAAGCACTTTTCTATAAAATCAGGAACATTAAACTTTCTGAAAAGTTCCGCCGCCTGTTTAAAAGACAAGCCGAAGCGTTCCTTGCACATTCTGAGAATCCTGACCTGCATGTATAAAATTTGCTGCGACTCATTCATGGTAAGAAAATTATATGCGATTATGTTGGAAAAAGAAAGATTTTGGGGATTTAAAATTTTTCTCACTTCCTCATTCTCTCCACTGCATTTTTGCCCCAGTAGTCGCAGAGCATTTCGTAGGCGGAATCTTTCAGTTCTGGGATTACAGTTTCATTCATTTGGCAAAGGCTGTTACGCAGGTAAAAACCGGCTTGCGCACGAATTGAGTTGATTTCCTCTTCGGAAATTGATTTAAATTCTTCCATACTTTGGGAAATTACAGTAAAAACACTGGCGGCGGAACAGATTAACTGCCACTGTCTTAAAGTTTTGATTTTTCGCCCCGATGACATGCCGGAGTTTATTCGGTAACGGTAAATTTTTTCTTCCAGTCCGATGTACGATTCTGCAAACTGAGAGATAAAAAAGAAAATCAGAAAGTCGTCAGCCATGTTACATTCAGTGTAGGGGATTTTCTCAAACGCCTTTTCAAAAAGATTCCTGCGAATAAGCTTCCCGCAGACATTGCCCGAAATTTCGGCACTAGTCCATTTTTGAAAAATGTCCCGCCCCTGCACCTTACCGTAAGTAATAGCCCCGCATTTTGTCTGCTCCGTCGGAACGAAATTTCCCTTCTTGTCGTACCAGCCCGAAACAAAACTTCCATGCACGATGTCAATTTTATTGTCTTGGCTTGGAACTTCGGTGTTTGTGGTCGCAGAGCCTGTCGGAGCAGTCGAAAACACATTCTTCCATAAAGAACTCAGAGCATTCGGCACAATTTCATCATCGCTGTCAAGGTGAAAGACATATTCTCCGTGTGATTCGTAAGTGAGCGTTCTTCGGACTTCAAGGATGCCACGATTTTCGTGATGTTCCTCAAAAATTACTTTGACAGGCAGAAGTTTCGAGGCTTTACGGAACTTGTTCCCTTCTTTTTCTGCAATCCGAACGATTTTTTTTGCCGCTCGACCTTTTTCATCACGCCCCGGACTAGCATCGCTCACAACAACGATTTCAAAAGAATCAAAATCCTGTGTAAAAACCGAGCGCAAGCACTGAGCAAGATAACGCTCGGTTTCATACACGGGAATACAGACGGAGATTAAGGGCTGGGGTGAGGTTTTCATATCAGGGACGGTGGATTATTCGCACTCGTCAGTATCCACGCAAGGAATGCCCGCATAGATAGTGCCGCTGACAGTTTCGTTCATAAATCCACTTCCGTATACTTTTGCTTTTAACCCTAAAGCTGAATCAGCTGTGATTGATGCCCCATATCCTGAACCACTAAGTGATATTGCAGATGTTTGTTTTTGTGTAAACGAGATATCGTCAAGTTCTTGCACAGAATCTATGATGAAATTGTTTAAATCCACTGTAACAACACGATTTATATTTTTATATTTCCAAACATCAGAGTCGGTAAAGAATGCAACTCCACCATCCGCAATTACAAGTTTTTTAGGCTTTATTGCAATGAACTTTTGAGGACCATAGAATGCACTCTTTGCACTAGATGTTGATGGACTGTAAGCAGTAAATGTTTTCCCAGAATACGGATAACAGTTTCCTTCAAATTCGGATGCAGGTAAAATATAGGGTTTTGAAAGAGCTTCCCCAATATAAATAAAAGCAGAGCCATCGCATAATCTAAATTTTTCACTTTCAGAAGCCTCACTGCCAATAGTAAATACTGTTGCCTTAGTCTCATCCGTCCATCCACATTTATCAAAACTTCCTTTCTTATAGCGAATTACAGCACCTCGAGATTTTATGTCGAAACTATTCCATGTTGAAAAATCTCTCTCGCTTTCAAGCAAATACAATGCACCGTCTTGATAGAACATATCAGTGATAGTACCTGTTGAAGACAATCCAAGAGCTTCATAGTCGAAATCAATCCGTGTCGCAGTTAGAGACGATTCTTCCAAATCAAGTTTGTACAATTTTTTAGACGAAAGAGTTGACTCCGAACTGCATCCCCAACCATATAATGTTCCGCCATTAGCAACCAAAATGGTACTGTCATGATATGTGTCGGCATCAGCTAATCCTGCTTCAAAATTAAAGCTTACGATTTCATATTCAGCGCTTCCTTCTGAAATAAATTTCGGGAATCTGTAAACATTAAATGTCATTTGATTACTGAACCATGCATACAAAACATTCTTCTTTCTATCGATTGTAATTCCTGAAAGACCTTCAATTCCTGTAACAGTCTTTGCTTCGGTAAATTTACTTGATTTTATGCTATAACTAGAGCCATCATATACAAGCACATAATAATTTCCAGCATCATCAAATGCAAAACTTCCTGTTGAACTTTCAATCGGTGTTTCATAAGGTGCAGAAGAAATCGCACTTTCATAAGTAGGATAGAATTGGTATATTCCGCTATTCTTATTATACAACGCATACAGTGATTTCACCGTGTCCATTCTAAAGAGCTTTAGTTCCACATTTGTTCCGTCCGCGTTTGGCACAATTGCCTTTGACTTGACGGCTTCAAGATTGCTTGCGTTTGCATCGACATGGCCGAGATAAGTAATACCGTTAGTACCACCCTCATAATTGATAAGAGCCACGAAAACAAGCTCCTCGTCGCGAAGAAGATTCATTTTACCTGTGAGGGTGAAAACTCCGTCTTTGTATTCAGCTTTATTTTCTGAATCGTCTGATAATTCTTGCTTATACCAGAAACCCATTTCCGCAATTCCATCCGCATCATAAGAATTTTGCAGTGCTTCAAGTGCGGCTTCATCGTCCTCATTGGCACAAAGTTTGCAAATTTTTGCGACGATGTCAGAATCTTTTTTAAACGCATAGACACTTATACAGCTGAATTCGCTTGGATTAGATGGAATCTCATTTTCCTTTTCAAATGTAACTTGAATCGAAACCGGGAACATCTTGTAAATACTTGAGACCGAGACTGGAAGAGTGTTCTCGCCTTCCGTGATTGTTTTTGTGACTGATTTTCCATTCATTATCAGTTCTTTTTGGGTCTCTCCAGAGTAGTCCGAATAAATAACATACACATTGACCTGTGCGTAAACTGTTTTACCTACAGCAATGTTTTCGAAGGTCACTTTTTGCTCAGGATATTCTATTTTTTCGGATTCCCCTTCCTGATTATGAATATCTTGATGAGCAGGATGGACATTCGGATAATTTTGGGTTTTCCATTCAACCGTTTTTGAATCAGTGTAATCACCAAGAATGTTTACTTCAAACTGAACCGTGTATTCTTTTGTTTCTTCTGCACCATCTTCAGATTTGTTTATACCCCCCCCCGTATATTCGGAAGCACGAGCGGTTACATTTTGCAGGAAATTGGAATCAAAAGAAAAACTAACAGAGCCGGAAGTTGAGTCCTTGCCTGAAATGTCAGAACAAGCGGCAAGAAGCACGAGCAAAATCAGCAGAAGAATACCAGTAAGAACTGAAAATATAGAACGAACTTTCGCAGAATATCTATGCATATCTCTCTCCTTTAAAATTAAATAGATACAATTATAGCATTTTGATGCTACATATATTCTGACACAAAATTAAAATTTTTCAAGGGAATTTTAAGAAGAAATGCAAAAAAATTAGTGAAGTAGCATTTTTTTAGTGAAGTTTTTAGTGAAGTTACACAAATTCTTAGTGAAGTAAAACTTCACTAAGAATTTGTGGCTCTCCCCTATCCTTAACGATTTCAAAAATCTATTTCCTTATTATTACAGAATTTACGATTATTTAAAGAATTTTAAGGGATAATCAGAGTTTGATTTGTTAAATTTTCTTCCGATACTATAAGCTGAAACTTTAGCCGAAATGAAGGTTTAATAATCAATTGATGATTATTATATAGAAAAAAGAGGTCAGACAATGAACGATAGAGATTATAAAGAGATTCTTGAAAAAATCTCCACGCCGATTGTCGTTGCAATTTCAACTGATGAAACAGGCAATAATAAGTCACGCACGGAATCGGATTTTAAAGAGTCTTTCTCTATCGCTTTTATCAATCAGGCGTTTGCGAATGCTTATGGAGATTTGATTCGGGTTGGTTTTAGCTCGGATCTTTGCATCGAAAGGCTTTCCAAAGATGTTGACTGGTACAAAATGGCCTGCGACTGTATAGAAACCGGCGTTAGGCAGGAAGCAACTTTTTATTCAATTTTGAGATCAGCCTGGCTCCGCGTCCACATGAATTCAACCCAAAGCGGATTTGTCATCATCGCGGTCGTAAATGTCAACAAAGATAAGGAACGCGAGCAGCAGCTTTTGAGGCAGAATCTCAGGCTCGCGGCTCTCACGGACGAACTTTCCAACTCTCGCGAAGAACTTAAGAACCGTCTCGAAAACATCAGTTTTTTGAACGAGCAGCTTGAATTCTCGGCTTATCATGATTCTATGACGGGCTTGTGCAACAGGCAGAAATTCAAGATGGATTTTGAAAGCTGGCTTACCGAGTCAAAATCAAGTGAAACTAAATTCGGAATCATCCTGCTTGATTTGGACAACATGAAGCTGATTAACGATGCACAGGGACACAGCGAGGGCGATGCCGTTATTTGTCATGCCGGCGAAATCCTCAAACGCTTCAAGGCCGAAAATCTAAGAGTCTACAGATACGGCGGCGACGAATTCATCGTGATGATGCGAAAAATCAACTCTCAGGACACAATTCTAAATGCAGGCGACATGCTCCTTGAAGTCATGAACGAGGAAGGAATTGATTTTTCTGGCGGAATTGCAATCTGCCCGGATGACGGCGAAAACTGCGACGATGTGCTTAAATATGCGGACATGGCCATGTTCGAGGCAAAACGCAAGGGCAAGAACGATGTCTGCTTCTTCCAGGCAATCATGCGCGAACGCTTCATGGAAAAAATTTCGATTCAGAGCAAACTCAACCAGGCACTTTCGGAACATATTTTCCAGCTTTACTATCAGCCTCAGTTCGATGTCGCTACTAACAAGCTCCGCGGATTCGAGGCATTGCTCCGCTGGTACGATGAGGACACGGGCTGGATTAACCCGGAGCAGTTCATTCCTATCGCCGAGGAAACAAGGCTTGTCATTCCTCTCGGCGACTGGATTTTGGAAACGGCAATCAAAACTCTCAAAGAATGGATTGAAAATTTCCATTTTGATGGAATTATGAGCGTGAATGTAAGTCCTGTGCAGCTTAAAAAACAAACTTTCATGTTCGACTTGATTCAGCTTGTAAAAAGATACAAAATTCCTCCAAAAAATCTTGAAATTGAGATTACGGAAGGAGTTTTTATCGATAATAAAAATGAGGTCATTGACCTTTTGAAACAGATTCGCGAGCTTGGAATCGGGCTTTCGCTCGATGATTTTGGCACCGGCTACTCAAGTTTGAGCTATTTGCAGATGCTTCCAATCACCACGCTTAAAATCGACAAATCTTTCATCGCAAATATCACCGATGTCAGGGGAGTCGAGGCGAATATCACGGACTCAATCATTTCGATGGTCACAAAAATGGGCTTGGACACAATCGCGGAGGGCGTTGAACGCAAGGAGCAGCTTGATGTTTTGAAGCAGATAAATTGCAAGAACATCCAGGGCTTCTTGAAAGGCAAGCCAATGCCAAAAGAACGCTGCGAGCAGATTCTGGGCGGGGACTATGATTTGGCAGACCATTTATAGTTAGGAATTAGGAGTGAGGAGTTGGGGGCTACCCGCTTCGCGGGTCGGGTGTTCCGTGGCTTGCTAACGCGCGGTGCTCTCGCACTGGCTCCGCCACCACTCCATACCCCTAGCCCTTTGCTTGGAGGTGAATTTATGAAAAAAGCAGTTGTTTTCCTTACAGGATTTTTCCTCGGAATTGCGGCATTTGCACAATCCGGCGAAAGGTTCCTTCGGTTCAAATACAAGGAAGGAGACAATTACCGCGTACTTTCTACCGTAAATGAAGTTGTAAAAGTCAACGGACGGCTCAATCATACATCAGAAATCGTCAACCGTGTTTCAGCCAGAATCACTCAGATTGACAAAGACGGCCGCGGCCTCAACGAAGCCACTTTTGTAACGCTCGAAAATTCAAAATCGGCTGGCACAAATGGCGCGCTCACTTACGGCGAAGAATACGAAAGCAAATACTGGCGTGACGAGCGCGGAATTTTTGAGATTGGCAAGGAATACTTCATGCCTGTCGTGCGCGATGTTCCGATTCTGCCAGAAAAAGCAGTAAAACCCGGCGACACATGGACTGCTAACGGCCACGAAGCTCACGATTTAAGACGAAGTTTTGCAAACAACGAGCCGTTCAAAGTTCCATTCACTGCCATCTACACCTACCTTCGCGATGAGGAAGGAATTTCTTCCGATTCTAAGCATGAAAAAAAGACCTTCCAAGTTCTTTCAGTAAAATACACACTTTCCTTTGAATCCCCAATTCCAGAAAATCTTTACAATCTTACGGACGATTTCCCAGTCACAACAATGGGATTTTCAAATCAGACAATCTGGTGGGACAATGAAAAAGGCCAGATTGACCACTATTCCGAAGATTTCCGAATCATCATGGAAACTTATCTCGGAAATCAGTTCGACTTCACCGGCAAGGCTCACGCCGAAGTCACGGATTTTGAACGCACCGCCACAGACGAAAATCTTGCTCAGGTTCTCGAAAAGGTAAAAGACTTAGATTTGAATGATGTAAGCGTCTCAAAGAGCGATAAAGGCCTCACGATTTCGCTTGAAAATATCCAGTTCAAGCCGAATTCAGCCGTTCTGCTCGATTCAGAAAAAGCCAAAATCGAAAAAATCGCAAAAATCATCGAAAATTATCCGAACGATTTGCTGATTAGCGGCCACACAGCACTTTCCGGAACGGCCGAAAGCTGCCAGACATTGAGTGAGGAGCGGGCGGATTCAGTCGCTCAGTACATGATTAAGATTGGCCTCCGCGACAAATATCACATCTTCACGCAAGGATTCGGAGCGCGGGTACCAATTGCCTCAAACGACACCGAAGCAGGAATGGCAAAAAACCGCCGCGTGGAAATCACGATACTGGATAAATAAAAAAACGGTTTCCCGTCGGGAACGCGCCATCAAACATCGCAGTGAGCAAAGCTCAGGCGAGTTTGTGTCGCAACCAAACAAGAACGACAACGATTGTTCTTGCCGACTCCAACCGTTTTTTTGGCTTTTTCTTGCTTTGCTTTTCCACTCGGCTCACAACATAAAATTTTCAATTTTTTTACCTTTTTTTCATTTTACATTGCCGAAAATAGGGAACCAGAAATCCTTCCTGGATTTCTGGATTCCTGACGAGAATTTTACAGGTAAAATTCTCGCTTTCCTGTGCCGCCACATCC
>NZ_JAFRNB010000132.1 GCF_017430385.1 Treponema sp. | reverse complement strand
GCTTCATTTTTTACGATTTGTGCCTGATTTGTCTGCCTTTTGACCTCAGCGAATGCGGCATCTTCTGCCCTTTTGACGATTTCATCGGCTTTTGCCTGCGCATCTAGAAGCATCTGCTGTTTTTCCTGCTCCCACTGAGCCTTAAATGCCTCGGCTTCACGCCTCAAATCATCGGCAGTAGGTCCTGTATATTCAGGAACAGTTTCTTCTACAACTTCTTCTACTGGAGGCGCAAATTCATGGACAAGCTGGAGCTTGAATTCGCCCTCTTTCGGCTTTAACTGACCAGGTTGAAATAATGTCTGCTGAAATAAATTTCTTGCCATGAATGACTCCCTTTATAATTCACGAGATTAAACGACCAGTTCGTCTTCACCGCTTCGAGCAATGACGATTTCACCCGCATCTTCGAGTCGTCGGATAGTAGAAACGATTTTCTGCTGAGCTTCCTCGACGTCCTTCAAGCGGACAGGTCCCATGAATTCCATATCTTCTTTGAGCATTGAAGCCGCTCGTTTTGACATATTTCGGAAAATTTTGTCCTGAACTTCGGTATCGACCGATTTGAGAGCCTTTGAAAGCTCCTGAGTATCGACCTCGCGAAGTACCTTCTGAATAGCACGGTCGTCGAGCATAACGATATCCTCGAAGACGAACATTCGCTTTTTGATTTCCTCTGCCAAATCCGGATCTTCTTCTTCGAGAGATTCGATGATTGCCTTTTCAGAAGAACGATCAACGAGGTTGAGGATTTCAACGATAGACTCAACACCACCTGCGGCAGTGTAGTCTTCACTAGACAATGTAGAAAGTTTCTTTTCAAGAACTCGTTCAACCTCACGCAAGACATCTGGTGAAGTTCGGTCCATTGTTGCAAGTCGTTTTGAAACTTCTGGCTGAATCTCAGGCGGCAAGTTCTGCAAGATAACGGCTGCCTTTCCCGGTTCCAAATAAGCCAGAATCAAAGCGATTGTCTGCGGATATTCCTGCTGAATGAAGTTGAGCAAGTGGGCCGGGTCTGTACGGCGGATAAAGTCGAACGGACGAACCTGCAGGCTCGATGTAAGTCGGTTGATGATGTCGATTGCCTTTTGGCTTCCCAAAGATTTTTCGAGCAATTCGCGGGCATAGTCGATACCACCAGTGGTGATAAAGTTCTGTGCCGCCATGAGTTCCTGGAATTCTTCAAGAACCTGATCCTTAAAGTCAGAATCGACTGTCTCCAATCGTGCGATTTCAAATGTTAAAGTCTCAACCTCGTCCTCACGAAGATGCTTCATGATTTCGGAAGAAACATCGGAACCAAGCGAAACAAGGAAGATGGCTGCCTTCTGACGGCCGGTGAGGTTCTTATAATCTTTTGCTCCGCCTTTCTTGCCACCACCTTTTGGTGCTGCACCTTTTGCGTCAGACATATACTACTCCTCCATCATCCAAGTTCTGATGAGCATTGCGACATCCTCAGGATGCTCTTTTGCCATAGCGATTGCATTTTCCTGAAGCTCTGCGCGCTTGCGCTCCTCGACAGACATGGTAACTTCCATGCCTTCCTGCTTTGCATCCCAAAGAGCCTTTTCGCGCTCTGCCTGCTGACGGCGGAGAAGTTCTTCCTCGCGGAGTCGGCGGCGGCGTTCAAGCTCACGGCTAATCATTCTGAATATGATGAATGCAACGAGAATAACGACGACACCAATCAGGACGAGCATGATTGTCTTTCTTGTCTGTGCTGCCTTCAAAATCTTGTCATCCTCAAGGTTCCAGTCGTCTTCACGAGGAATTGCCCATGAAGTGATTGTTACAGAGTCACCGCGGCTTCGGTTGTAGCCGATTGCATCACGAACAATGCTTGCGGCCTGCTCGCGGACAGCATCAGAAACCGGCGAATAAATTCGAACGATGTGATCTGTCTTCAAACGGATATATGGGTTGTCCTCAATGTTAGGATAAATATCAAATTCATATTTCTGAGGATTAGCACGGAACTTTTCCTCATATTTTGCTTTGAGAGCCTCAAAATTCTTTTTGGTAGCAAAAACTGGAGTTCCGTCCTCAAGTTCCTTTTCCCAGTAACCGTCAATGTTTGCCGAAGCTGTGATTCGGTCGATTGAAGGAGCTTTTTCGATATGTTTCTGCTCTGTGTTGTAAACATAATTCTTGGTCGTGCCCTCTTCTTTTGACTCGCCGACAACATTCGACATATCAGAATAAACAGGAGGATTCTGACCTTCAACACCAGCCGGTCCCTCTGGATTGTAGCCGGTACCAGTCCATTTTTTTGTTACGGTCTGCTCAGAAATAGGAACGCCATCAACAGTCTCAAGTTCTGAATAAGGGGTATCTGGATTATCAGGAACACGAGTGAACGGCGTATATTCGGTTTTGTCGCTAGTGACCTTTGACATATCCATATCAATGGTAACAGCGACCGCCCTTACACGGTCATTAGAGAAGTTAGCCTGAAGCATGTTCTGTACTTTGACAGAAAGCTTTGATTCAAGCTGCATTCTGTATTCCTGCTGTTTTTTGACGACTTCAACGGCATCAAGATCCGCCATGCCCTCAAAATCATTCAGGATATTGCCCTGCGTATCAGAAATTTTTACATTCTCAGCAAGAAGACCATGAACCGCGCTCATAATCAAGTCCTGAATACCCTTAATCTGTCGCTTGCTCGGTGTGTCACCACGGATTGTGAGGATTACGCTTGCCTGTGCCGGGCGGCTGTCACGAGCCATAAGGGCATCGCTCTTCGGATTGATTACGACATTTGCGTTTGCGATATAATCGAGGGATTCAAGCTGCTGCTTAATCTGATTGTTCACGCGCTGGAGCTGTCTCTCACCACGCTCAAAATCAGTCGTTGACCAGTTGGTTACATTAAGCTCCTCATCCCAGATATTGTATGAAGAAGAAAGGATTCCTTCGGTAGTAAGAAGGGTACGGATTTTTTTTGCAGTACGATTGTCAGCGACCATGAATTTTCCGGTCGTTTCATTGAGAGTATACTCAAAATTTTCCTGCTCAAGCCGGGTTACGATTTCCTCACGCTTATCAGCGTCAGTAATCGGAGTGCGGAAAAGCTCTACTCCGGATGGCTTTGAAGAACCTTTGAAAACAAGAACTAAAACTACAATAACCGCGATTAAAATGCCCGCGGCGATTGCTTTTTGCAGCGGCTTCCAAGAAGCCCAGGAACTTTTTAACTTGGCACCAGTATTTTTAAGCCAGTCGTTCATCTACCCCTCCCGTGAACGAACAACAATATTTCAAGAAGATATTTATAAAACAAATATCCTCTTAGAATACCACACTTTTCTTCTATTGAAAAGAAGATTATAAATTCAACTATCTGTTTGTCGAAAGCTCATTCCAGCCAGTGATAAGACGGTCAATGACAGTCTGCGCAAGACTCAATGACATCTGAGCTTTAGCCATTGCTGTGGTTACATCATGAATATCGACAGAATCAGGGTCCGTTATTAGCTTTTCCTGCACTCGGCCGACATCAAGCTGCTGGCTGTTCATGCTAGAAACGGCATTTACGAGATAACTCTCAAAACTGCCCATATTTTTTTCATTCTGAATCTGATTTGTGTTTTCCTGCCCCGAAATAACAGAAGTGAGCTTTGCAGAACCCACATGCGCAGGATTAGTTCTGGTCATCTGAATTTGCGACACGCTTGACATTGTAACATTCATAAATATCCACCCTCATAAATTTTATATTAAAATTTCCTTTATGACAAGAGAATTAAAAACACCGCAACTCAGTGCAACCCGTGCTTATCCCTAGCCTCGTCCAATCTCAAGTGCGCTTGAGAACATGTCCTTTGCGCCCTGAATAACGGTTGAGTTTGCTTCGTAAGCGCGGCTTGCCGAAATCAAGTCAACCATTTCATTCACGATATTTACATTCGGATACTCAACATAGCCTTTGTTCGGGCCAGACTGAATCGCATCCGGGTTTGTAGGGTCATAAACAAGCCTGCCCTGCTCGGTGCTCTTAACGATTTCCTTAACACGAACGCCCTTTCCAGGACCGTTATCCTGATCAGCAGAAACAAACGGGCTTCTCCAAGTCGGATGAGAAGAAGCAATCGGCTCAATAACAACAGAAGATTTTTTGAAAGCACCGCCCTCTGGAGTGCGTGTAGTGCTGGCATTGGCGATGTTGTTAGAAATAACATCAGTACGGAGTCGCTCAACGCTCATTCCAGTAGCAGCAATATTAATAGAAGTAAACATTCCCATATTAAAAAACCTCTCATTATCAAATTAATTCGCCACATGGAGGTGGCACAAAGCCTGGCTATTCGCAAGTTTTTCTGCAGCATGCAGCAGAAAAACTTGTCAGGACAGGATGTCCATTATCGTTTCATCGCAGTTTTAACCTGGCTGAATTCAAAATTCTCCAGTTGTGCAAGCAAGCGGTAGTTGAGCTGAATCTTCATGATGTTCATGGCTTCAACTTCAGGATCAACATTGTTTCCGTTTGCATTGGCAGTAGATTCCCAGTCAGTTACACGGCGTGGCTCGACAGTGCGGAAGTCCACAGGCGTATCAATCTGAATGTGCCTGTCGTCTGTCCGGGTGAGCTGAATTCTGTGCTCAGTGTCCTTTTCGCTTTCAAAGGCACGCTTAAGCTCGCTCTCAAAATTGACAGTCTGCCTCTTGTAGTTAGGAACTTCCGCGTTAGCAATATTGTTCGCAGAAACCTGATATCGAAGAGTATTGACATCCATAGCACGAGATAACAAATCTATTGACCGTGTAAAACTATTCATACTATGAATATCGGAATTTTAAAATAAAAGTTAAGGGAAATTAGAAAGTGGAAAGTGGAAAGTGGAAAACGGAAAGTGGAAAGTTAGCAGGTAGCAGTGAGCAATTAGCAGTTAGAAATTTAAAAGGGGGAAAGCCTTCCCCTCGCTCCAACCGCTTCGCGTTTTCCGCTACCCCTTCGTCTAAGGGGCTACGCCCCTTAAAATCCCCGGAAGATTATTTCAATACAACTGCAATTTTATTAACTATAGCAGCCATCTCTTCAAAACTTTCGGAAAATGATAAAAAATCGGTGCTTGTCCTCATGAGCGAGATGGCAAGGCACTATTGAAAACTAGCAATGTGAAAGTTAGCAATTTTTACTGATTGAACCGC